>PGXB01000024.1:4929-62972 GCA_002838945.1 candidate division Zixibacteria bacterium HGW-Zixibacteria-1 | reverse complement strand
CAACATCTGAACACCTCCTGTCCTTCGGGACTCAGGATGAGAAAGAATCATAATAATAGTATCCTTTCTCCGTGTCCACTAAATCGGGGGAACTTCACTATTACATCATCAATGATTCGATATAAGGCAAGAAAGAATAATATTCCCCCCCAAATCATTGAAAATCGACCCGAATAGATTATGATATTTTTCATGATTAGCGGCTCCTTATTATTTTGCGCAGCAGATGTCCACATCTGCCGCCCACTTAATCCTTCATAAGTTTTTTTATTAAGAGTTTGTAAGGCAGTTTGAATTTGTTCCGGGGAGAGAACCTGTTTGACTCTTTTTTCCGCTTTAATCATCTTGATCTTATGTGTCGGATTCGGCTTGTCCCAGAGACCTTCTTCCTCGAGGTAGTTAAAGAAGCGGCGATAGACGCGTATTCGGCCGTTGACCGTTTCGTCCGAAACGTTGCCAATCAGCGAGAGCAGGTAGTCTTGAATGCCCTGCTTCGTAATGCTCTCTATGTCGATGCCTTTTGCTTCGAGGTACCGGATGAGATATCCGAGACGCTCTGCATAGACGTTGAGCGTGCGTGGTGCCAAGTTCCTAATCTTGCAGCCGAAGACAAACGCATCGACGTATGTCTTCCAGTTTGATCCCACCTTAAATTCATCGACCAATTCGTAAAGTCGCTTTAGATGATCTTCCATGACTTCTCCTAGTCAGAGGCCCTTTTTGCCTTTTTGGCCTCGTTTTAACGTGGGAGTAATCGCTGGAAGTCGTTGTCCGGTAGTAATTAAAATACCCCCGGCAGGATTCGAACCTGCTACCCTCTGCTTAGAAGGCAGATGCTCTATCCTAATGAGCTACGGGGGCATAGGATTCCCGGGCCCGGCGGCCCGATATATATATATTCTTACGGCGGCAAAGATAATTATTTTAGTCCGGCATGGCAACAGGAAATTATGTTACAAGGGGGATTTTGTCGCCCGACTAACCAATTTATAGTCAGCCGGTTAGACTCTGCAAGATTAAAGCGAATCAGGGATTGCCTATTTCAATATCGAAAATAATGAATTCAGTATTCCCTGATGCTTCGCTTACCACTGTCAGATCATATCTCCCGCCAAGTCGGAACAGGACCTGACACGACGACGCCTTACAACATATATGCGACTTTTTTTATGGTTAAATGATAGGCAAAAGGCGTCTGATAATAAATGATTGATATTTCCTGTAAGGATCGACTATATTAAATATATGGAATTCCAAACGGTCAAATATGCCGCTCTTTGCCTGACTCACAATTGTAATCTGCGCTGTCGCTACTGCTATGCCGGGGATAAGATAAAGAATCGGATGACTTATGAGACCGCCTGCCGGGCGCTGGACTTTTTGCACAGTCAATCGGGCGGGGAATGTATTATCACTTTTTTCGGCGGTGAACCGCTTCTGGAGTTCAATCTTATCAAAAAAATCATCAAGTATTCCAAGGCTGAATACGGTGAGGCGCTCGCCTTCCGGATGAGCACCAATGGCACTTTGCTGGACAAAAAGAAGCTGGAATATCTGGCCGCAAACAAAATCTTTTTCGTACTCAGTATCGATGGCGGTAAAGAGCAGCATGACGCGGTCCGGCATTATGCCGATCAAAGAGGCTCCTACGACATTATCACCAGCAAACTGGCGGATATACTCGCAATCAATCCCTACACTATCGCGGTGTCGGTTATTGTCCCGGAAACGGTGCAATATCTGGCCGAAGGGGTGAAAAGCCTTTTCGAGCACGGATTCAGGTATGTGCTTCAAACCCTCGACTACTCCGCTGTTTGGAAAAAGAAAGATATCGCGGCCCTGAAACGGCAGTACAAAGAAATGGCCGGCTATTATTTCGAGGAGTTGAAAAAAGGGCACAAAATATATTACAGCCCGTTCGACGAGCGGATCAAAACCTGGGCGCAGAAACCATACGGTAAAGGCGATCTGTGCGACCTGGCTAATTCGCAGATCGCCATTGCCGCCTCGGGACAGATTTATCCCTGTGTGCAGTTTGTCGGAAACGATGATGAAAAACAGAGGGACAATGGCATCGGCGATGTTTTCACAGGGTTTGATAAAACGCGACGGGCCTATTATATCGAGCAGAATTATATGGAAAAAGAGACCTGCCGTGAGTGCGCCCTTAACGGGCGCTGCGCAACATATTGCGGCTGTGTTAACTGGCGCGCCACCGGGCAGTTAAATCAAATACCGCCGATTATCTGTGAGCATGAGCGGATGCTGATGCCGATTGTGGACCGGACCGCTTCCCGCCTGTGGAAAAAAAATGTTGAATTATTCCGTCGAAAATTTTATGATAAATCATTCGCTATTTCGTCATATATTGAGGACTGTATGATTTCCCCGGGAGGGACCAATGCTCAGAATAGCCAGGATTGACGGTTACAGGTTGGCGCAATATCCAAAGGAGTTTTACTATAAAAAACCGCTGGGTAAGTTGGAGCTATTGTTGAAATACTCACCAATCGCATTTTCAATTCTGGCGCTGTTTGAGGGGTGCGATTTGGATTGCTCGTCAAAAACCGGCATGCGATTAAATAGAGTCGGCGTTATGGGACCGCCGCCAATGGCTCCGGAATTTATAACAGAAAATGAAGCCAGAGAGGTAATCAATCATATTTTTGAAGAGGAAAATATAAAACTCGAACCTGATTTTGAGATCAATTTTGTCCTGAGTAATGGTGATAGCCGACGACTGGTTCTGGACGGGTTTGATAGCAGACTCGATGTTGGTTATGAATATTTGGGCATTGAAGATCCAGGTGAGATTGATTATCAGGTAAGGGCAGAACTTACCGGTCCCAAAAGAACTGAAAGACCGAATATTTTAATTATTGATCCTCAATCAAAGAGCGAAGATTACCAAATGAAAATCAAACAAACGGTAGAATCCTTTATAGATTCCTTAAAATCGGAAGGGATAATTTAGGTACGAGCCATGCTTAAGCACGAACGAATAGCCAAATATAACCGGGCCAGGTATCCGAAATATTACTTTTACCGCCGGATACCGGCGATGCATGAAAATATCGTCAAATATGGCCTGGGGGCGGCGGTCATCATCACGGCGCTTGAAAACATCGGGTGCATTGGTAACGGAATCGCCGGGCCTCCCCCCATTCCGCCGGGTATGGTGACCGAGAACGAAGCGCGGGAGGTGGTGGATTCGGTTTTCAGTGCGAATGGGATTAATCTTACCGAAGATGTTATCCTCAAGATCGAGACTGCACCCGGCGATTCGGTGGAATTGAGTGTCGATGGCTTCAATGATTCCCTTAAAACGGGATATGAATATATTAGCATCGAGGACAGCATCAGGGACAATGATGAATATACTCCGGAGGTCATATCCCGGCTTAATGAGTTGACCGCTCAAGACGGGCCATATATCAAAACGATTGAACCGGTTTATAAAGACGACGATTATAAGAAGCATCTGGAAACAGTAGTCGGGGAGTTCATCGACACTCTCAAGGCACGGGGAGTGATATAGCATCGAATCCAACTATTTGGTCACCGGCAATTGCCAAAATGCCCAGAAGCAAAGAATTCCCGCACCGAAGAATCCACCCCACGACAGCCAGAATGGTACTGTCCAGGCTCCAAACTGAACTTCCCATCCATAGACCAGCCTCCCCAAGTGGAGTAAGGCCACCAGGCCAAAAATGATGCCTGATATTATTAAATACATATTTCGAGCCATCAGTCCTCCTATTATAGTACAACGATATCTTAACATGAGATGAATTTAATTTAACGCCCGAATATGGCCCGCCGATCACAGGCAGATGTGGCCAATGAAAAGTTTCCTGGTCATTTCATTATCAGCTTATTAAATGGATTCCCGCCGTCGCGGAAATGACATTACGATAGGCTGAGACTTAAAAGGAATTAACGAGCTAGTGATTAGTGAGCTCCTGATTATTCCTCAAATTGACCTTATATCACATTTCCCATTAAAAATCGAGTAAGTCAAATATTTTTCTTGACAAGGTAAAATTATTCTTTATTTTGACGAAACAACTGAAAGGTTTTATCGTAATCGATAAATAATATGAACTAACTCGTCGCAAAAAAGGAACAGCGTTTTGATGAGCATGATTCAACTTACATACAAGCGCGCATTTGCCATTGGGCTTAATGTATGTTTCCGCGGCGGTGGAGGTTCCCCTCGATTGTGAAAAACGTCACAAAGTTTGCAAAAACCCGCCGCACCGGAAAAGGTTCGGCGGGTTTTTTGTTACCTGTTCGGATCGGCAGCAACCCGAATGAACAGTTAAACTTAAAGGTATTACCATGATTGGCGAATTATACGAAGACGAAAAGATAAAGCCGGAAGAGAAAGCGATAAAATCGCGCATGGCTTTCGCCAAATTGCTTCCGCTTCTACGCGTCCACCGGCACGGCCTGCTGGTTTGCCTGTTCCTGTTGACCGGCGGGACACTTCTATCGATTTCCTGGCCGATCCTGCTGAAACGGGCGTTGGATGTTAATATAAAAGACGGCGATTTCAAGGGACTTCTGATTACGGTCGGAGCGATCGGCCTGATACAGTTGACGACGCTGACGCTGCAATATATACAGAGAATCAAGCTGGAGACCATCGGCCAGAATATAATGGTCGATCTCAAGCGAAAACTGTTTAACCATATTTTGTCGCTGGATGTGTCGTTTTTCGACAAGAATCCGGTCGGACGCCTGATGGCGCGGGTGGAATCGGACACCGAATCGCTCAGGATGCTGTTCACCAACACGGTCGTGCTGGTAATCGGTGATTTGATTCTGATAGCCGGCATTTACAGCATCATGTTCTATTACAGTTGGAGACTGGCCTCGATCCTGATAGTGATTGTTCCTGTGGTGGCGACGCTTATGTACATCTTCCAGAAGATCACCACTCCCCGCTTTTTCGAGGTGCGCAAGAAAATGGCCGAGGTTACCGCGAAGCTGGCCGAGTTCCTGCATGGGATGTCGATTATTCAGATATTTCACCGCGGGGCCTATGCCCGCGAGCAGGTTTACCGGGCCAACGAGGCGAAGTTCAAGGATGATGTTTTCGTCAATATCGGCGTATGTATTTTCTTCAACACCGTCTTTTTCTTCCAGTACCTGATGATTGCACTGACTCTGTATTTCGGTGTCAAGTGGGTTCAGTCGGGCACGATAACGGTCGGGACGATCGGCATGTTCATCATCCTGATCTGGCGGACATTCGACCCGATCTGGCGCGCTTCGGAGCAGTTGTCGACAATTCAGAAGGGCATTGCGGGAGCCAGGCGAGTATTCGCGCTGCTCGCAACCGAGCAGGTCATATATGATCCGGCGCAGCCGGTCGAGTGGAAGAAACTCGAAAAGAGTATCCGGTTCGAGAATGTCTGGTTCTCGTACACCGGCGACGAAAACTGGGCGCTGAAGGATGCCAATTTCGAGATCCCGGTCGGCAAACGGATCGCCCTGGCGGGTGTTACCGGCGGCGGCAAGTCCACGGTGATATCACTGTTGCTTCGGTTATACGATCCGCAAAAGGGGCGGATTCTGGTTGACGGCATCGATATTCGCAATATCAGCCGTGATGAACTTCGCCGGCGGTTTGCGCTGGTGCTGCAGGATATAATCCTCTTCCCCGGCGACGTGAAGTCCAATATATCGCTGGAATCGGAAAATATCAGCGAAGAGAGCGTGAAATCAGCCGCGGCCACCGTGCAGGCCGATCAGTTTATCGGGCGGCTGCCCAAGGGTTTCGAGACCGAGGTTTCCGAGAAGGGCGCCAATTTCAGCCGGGGCGAACGGCAGCTGCTTTCGTTTGCGCGGGCTCTGGCGGTTGACCCTGACGTGCTGGTGCTCGATGAGGCCACCAGTTCGGTTGACCCGGAAACCGAGCGGACTATCCAGGAATCGCTCCGGAAACTTATGGCCGGGCGGACCTCGCTGGTGATAGCGCATCGGCTCTCGACGATTCTCGATGTCGATGAGATTCTGGTGATTCGGCGCGGCGAAATTATCGAGCGCGGAACCCATACGGAATTGATTTTAAAAAACGGCTATTATTCAAAACTGTTCCATTTACAGTTCAAAAACAGAAATGGGGTGGTTGTCAATGCTAAGTAAGATAAAATGGTTTTGGAAATATTACAGAGACTATAAATATGTTCTGGCGGTCCTTATCCTGCTGACACCGGTTCAGGCGGCTTTTCAGGTTTCGATACCGAGGCTGATCGAATTCATGGTCGATTATGTAAAGAGCGGCAAAGTATCGGACAATGAAGTGGCGGTATGGCTGAACAATTACGGCCAGACGCTGGGCCTCTCGACGGAGGCGACCTTCATGCTGGCACTTATCTGGATCGGATTCGCCGCCAGCATGCTTTACACTTTCGTGCAGTCGCACCGGGCCTGGATGAATATCAAGCTGGAATGGCTGTTTCGGCAAAATGCCTTCAACGGCATCACCGATAAAGGGCCGGACTTTTTTAACAAGTTCCGGACCGGCGACCTGGTGACGCGTATGACCGATGATGTGGCGGAGAAGTTGTCGTGGTTCGCCTGCTCCGGCATATTCAGGTTTTATGAGGCGGTTATCATGGTAAGTTTTGCGCTGGCCATGATGGTTTCGATCAATCCTAAGCTGACACTGTTGTCGGCTGGACCGCTGCCGATTCTGATATTGATCTTTTTTAAGAGTTCATCGCATCTCGATAAGAGATACGATTTCCTCCAGAAAAAGATATCGGTCCTGAATGATGTGATGGAGGCCTGTTTTTACGGCATTCGGGTCGTCAAGGCCTATGTCAAGGAAAAGGCCCAAAAGGGCAAATTCGACAAAGCGGTGCATGAGCGGCGCGATGCCGAGATTTCCTCGATCAAGGCAACGACAATTGTGGATTCGATATATATGTACATCTGGCAGTTTGGAATTCTGATTGTCCTTCTGTCGGGTGGATATATGGCCATACACTCAAATCTGTCGATGGGGAAACTGGTTGCATTCATATACTATGTCGTATATATGATTTTCCCCATGTTCGACATCGGGCAGTTTCTGGTGAAATCGCGCCAGTCGACGGTTTCGATCAACCGCTTGATGGAACTTGAAAATGTGCCTCCGATGGTGGCGGACAAGGGGACCCTCCCCTGCAACGGTGAAACGAAGGGGGATCTCAGTTTCGAGAAGATTTCTCTGGCGTTTGACGGTTCGGAGCGCAGGATTATCGATGGTGTGTCATTCGATATTAAGGCGGGTCAGACGGTGGCTCTGGTTGGCAAAGTCGGTTCTGGAAAGAGCTGGCTGGCCAATATGATCCCGCGCCTGGTCGATCCGACCGGGGGCGTCATCAGGCTCGATGGTCATGATCTCAGGGAATACCGTCTCGAGGATCTGCGCCGTATAATCGGCTATGTCCCGCAGGAACCGGTCCTGTTCAGTGATACCGTTCGCAACAACATCACTTTCGGCCGCAAAGACATTTCGGATATCCTGCTGGAATGGGCGATCGAGGTGTCGCAGTTGAAAGAAGAGATCGGGACGTTTCCCAAGGGAATCGAAACGCCGATTGGAACGCGCGGGATGTCGATCTCGGGGGGGCAAAAGCAGCGTCTGGCCCTGGCCAGGGCGCTGGTTGGGAAACCGAGAATATTAATTCTCGACGATTGCACCTCGGCGCTGGATTCGCGGACCGAAGCGGCCCTTTGGGACAGGCTTCACGAAGTGATGCCGGATATGACCGCCATTCTGGTCACACATCGCCCGGACACTCTCGAGCAGGCCGACATGATATATGTCATGGAAAATGGCATGATTGCCGAATCAGGAACACATTTTGAACTGGTCGCGCGGGAAGGTCATTACGCCAGGATATATCGTCGTTTTCGGCTCGAAGAGGAAGTGGTCGGGGCCTAGTCAACGGCACTTTAGAAGCCCGGAAGATCATAAATTCCGGGCTTTTTTGATTTTTTCGAGTTTTTCAACTTGCCGTCGCTTAATAATCGGCGAATTTGTGTATTTTTGGTCATTAGAGTTGATAACAATATTCAATATTTATATATTCTATTAGAGAGGATGGAGGATTAGGCGTATGAAATTATATCTAATACAACATGGCGAGGCCAAAACAAAGGAAGAAGATTCGTCGCGTCCGCTGACCGACATCGGCATCGGCAACGTCAGACGGATCGCCTCATATGCCGCAAAACATCTTAATGTCAAACCGCATCAAATTATCCACAGCGGAGCGGCCAGAGCCGAGCAAACGGCGCAGATTTTTATGGAGCATCTTAAGCCGGCCGGCGGCATGAAGGCGCTGGAGTACCTGAGCCCGATGGATGATCCCGAAATCTGGGCCGAGCGGGTTTCCGACATAAAAGATGATCTCATGCTGGTGGGTCATCTGCCCAATATCAAAAGAATAACATCGGTGTTGCTTTGCGGCAATCCCGACAATGCCATTGTAAACTTTCAAAATGGCGGGATTGTCTGCCTATCACGAGAAGAAAGCGGTAACTGGGTTATTTGCTGGGTACTGCTTCCGGACATGATCGATTGATCATCAGGATCAGCCGACCGGATTATTTCAAGTTTGTTTATTGATTAATTACTGCAGGGGGCGGCGCCGCCCTTATAGAGATAATTTATCAAAAATGTAACATCCAGAATATCGCAATTGGAACTGCAATTGCAGTCACAACCCTGCGACGATTGAGGCTCTTCGCCTTCTTTATACAAATAACCTATCAGGAAAGAAATATCCAGAATATTGTAAGATCCGCTGCAATCGGCATCACCATTCAAAGCATCGACTATATTAAGTGCGACATTTTTAAACCAAACCTTCGATAACATGCCAGAATCTTCGACATGAATAGTGAAATTAAAACTGCCCGCAGAGCCCGCGTGGCCATGAATAAAGCCGCTGCTGTCAAGAGTCAGGCCGGCAGGAAAATTTCCGCCGATAACGCCCCATTTATAGGGTGGGACACCATTGACCGCTTCCAGTTGAAAGCCATAATCCTGGCACATGTCGGCCTGGGGCAGTTGGGCCGGGGTCGCGATATTAAAGGACGTATCGATCTCAATCAGGAAAGCCTGCTGCCCGAAATTGCAGTTATCATATCTTATCCAGAAAAAGCCGTCATCCCCCCACCAGCTTCCCCAGCTGTTTTTGCAGCGCCAGGCTCCTTCGCCGTGGCACATATTGTCATCCCAGCCGACGACCAGAATGGCGTGATTGATTTCATCGGTCGGCATCCCGTTGGAATAGCACCCCCCCGAATAATAATAAAAGTCGTTGAAAACCTGAAATGAAACGGCAATGGGGGCGGTCATTATGGCCGTTTTCAGGTAATTTCTCGGTGATGGCACCGAGGTCCATTTGATGACTTTTGCCAGGTCAGGGTAAATGTATTGGGTGCAGGGGATGTCATCATTGGCCAGGTAAGGCATATTTGCTTCGGCAATGGCGCCATGCAGACGAAAATGATTGTACGCAACTTCGGTATAGGAGCCCTCGCAGCCATAGCCGGGAGTGGCGCAGGAAAGGACCGCCTGTTCGGAGAGATCGAGATTGACGCCTCGAAACCGGAAATAACTGGCCTCGAGAGCAGCAGTGGCCGCGAAATCCCAGCAGGAGCCGCAGCCGCCCTGATTGCGAACACCGGTTATAACGCCGGAATCTTCCCAGTTGAAATAGGCTGGAAGACTTTCGGCGGACTTGACAACAAAATCATCGGAAAGATGTTCTTCCCAAATAGCCTGCCAGTTGTCGGGCAACTTAAGGCCCAGCATCTGCTCTCTTTCCTCGGGAGAATATTGCAGGACGACCGGGTTCAGGTCCGCGGTCCAGTCGAGATTTTCACTGGCTATTTTTTGCCGTATTTCGGCCAGTTCTTCTTCGGGCGATTTATCGGCGGCGGCCGCTGGAATAACGCCTAATATCAGAAAGGAAATCAGAAAAGAAAGTGCAAACTTCAAGTATGTCAACTTCATAACATCCATTATCGGCAGGTATTTCATACTGTATATAGTATTATAGACTTAAATCCAATATTGTCAACAAGTTTTATCCGGGGCGGGCATCAGGTCCGCAAGAGACAATAATAAAAAAGGCCGGCGGTCATTACCGCCGGCCAGACTTGAATTAACTATCAATAAGGCCAAACCGTCGGGCAATTGGGCTCAGGACCGCCCCTGTAGATATAAGCAATAAGCGTGACGACATCGAGGATATTAATTGTCAGCGAATTGTTTACGTCGGCCGCCTGGTAAAACACCGGCGGCGGTCCTCCCCGGTATAAGAAGTTTATCAGATAAGAAATATCAAGCAAATTTATACTGCCATTATTATTGACATCGCCGCAGATAAAGGCGCAGACATCACCGATGCCATCACTATCGGAATCGGCCTGATCCTCATTGGCATCAAAATCGCAATTATCGCAGGCGTCGCCGTGGCTGTCAGTATCCGAATTCAATTGATTCTCATTATCCGCATAAGGACAGTTATCGCAGACATCGCCGTGCGAATCATTATCCGAATTTTGCTGGTCCTCATTAGTCGTAGCGGGACAATTATCGCAGGCGTTGCCATAGCTGTCCGCGTCCGAATTCAACTGGTTCTCATTAGCCGCAGTCGGGCAGTTGTCGCAGACATCGCCATGGCTGTCGGAGTCGGAATTCTGCTGATTCTCGTTGGTGACACCGGGGCAGTTGTCGCAGACATCGCCAAAACTGTCCAGGTCGGAATTCTGCTGATTCCCATTGGTTGTCTGAGGGCAGTTGTCGCAGACATCGCCAAAGCTGTCGCCGTCAGAATTCTGCTGGCTGGTATTGGCATTGTCGGGACAGTTGTCGCAGGCATCACCGATCGTATCCTCATCGATATCGGCCTGATCGCTGTTTGAGGTCGTCGGGCAGTTGTCGACGTCGCCGCAAACCCCATCCTCATCGATATCATTGTCGGGATCGCTGGGGCAGGCATCGCAAACGTCGCCGATTTCATCGTCATCGGCATCCGCCTGATCCTGGTTGGTGTTATCGGGGCAATTATCACAGGCATCGCCGAAAGTATCTTCGTCGGAATTCAGCTGGGCCTCGTTGCCGACCAGCGGACAGTTATCGCAGACATTGCCATGGCTGTCATTATCCCAATTTTCCTGATTGGGGTTACCGGCATTGGGACAATTGTCGCAGACATCACCAAGGCCGTCTGTGTCGGCATCTTCCTGGCCCGGATTATAGCCGGTCGGGCAGTTATCCACATCGCCGCAGATGCCGTCGCCGTCGCTATCATTATTGGGATCATTGGGGCAGGTATCGCAGGCATCACCGATACCGTCACCGTCGGCGTCGGCCTGGTCCTGATTGGTGACATCGGGGCAGTTGTCGCAGGCATCGCCATAGGTATCAGCATCGGAATTGACCTGGTTTTCATTGGCCACGGTGGGGCAGTTATCGCAGACGTTGCCATAACTGTCGGCATCCGAATTCTGCTGGTTCTGATTGGCATCGTCGGGGCAGTTGTCGCACAGGTCGCCGACGGTGTCGGTGTCCACATCGGACTGATCGGGATTGGTAACTGTCGGGCAATTGTCGCAGGCGTTTCCATATGCATCGGCATCGGAATTGGCCTGATTTTCATTGGTGACGTTGATGCAGTTATCGCAGAGATCGCCATGACTGTCGGAATCGGAGTTCTGCTGGTTTTCATTATCTATGGTCGGACAGTTATCGCAGGCATCGCCGAAAGCATCATTATCGGAATTTGTCTGGCTGGTATTGGCGTCATCCGGGCAATTATCGCAGGTGTTGCCGATATCATCGGCATCATTATCGGCTTGCGTCGGATTGTAATCAGCGGGGCAGTTGTCGCAGACATCGCCGTGGGTGTCGAAATCGGAATCCGCCTGATTATTATTCGGATCCAGGGGGCAATTGTCACAGGCGCTGCCGAATTGATCGCCATCTGGATTTTCCTGATTGGGATTATAGGTGCTAATGCAGTTGTCACAATCATTTCCGATCCCGTCACCGTCGGAATCCGCCTGAGTTGGATTATAGATAGTCGGGCAGTTATCGACGTCCCCGCAGACGCCGTCGCCATCGGCATCGTTGTCGGCGTCATTGGGACAGACATCGCAGACATCCCCGATATCGTCGCCGTCCGAATCCTGCTGGGTGGGATTGTGATCATAGGGACAATTATCCTGGGCATTATTTATACCATCACAGTCATAGTCATTGGTGCAGCCGATTATCCAGCAGTATGGGCCGTTAAAGGCCTGGTTCGCACCCGGGGGATCAAAAAGCCAGTCATAAGTAGGGTCGGGATGACTCAATGAATCAATACAGAATGTCCCCGCCTCGTTGATCTGAAAGGCAAACTGGATAAAAAGCTGCTCCCCGATATTGGGCGGCCATCCGGTTGTGGAAGCGGTGGTGTGATTGATCGTATCGGGCAGGACTCCATCCCAGCTGAAACCGAACCACCTATTCATGGCATTCCAAAAGGTGCTATAACCATTGAGCATAAGAATTGAGCTGTCATTATAGGAGGTGACAAAAGGAATATCATCGGCGCTGTAGCCCTGCACATTTCGATGAATGATATTCGTAAGACTCTGATCCGGACTGTAAAAGTACAGCGGCATACTATAACCGATTTGATCAATACCGTCATTATTTTCCATGTATAGATCGACGGTAAACGGGGTCCCGACCAGAACAACGCCGGGAGATAATTCTGGTGATGCCTCGGCGCGAAAGGTAATGGCGCCGGCTTGCCCGGCCAGCAGCAGCACCAAGGCAAGGGTCAGAAGCAGGGACAGATTACGCATAACATCCCTCCTGAGATATTGGTGTTTATTAGATTTTGGACACACATGACAAACAATAAAAAGGGTAATCCTCCCGAAGAATGTCCGACTAATTAAAATGTCTGTTTCAGTAGGGGCCGACGAATTAAATAATTTCAGTGTATAAATAATATGCGTTCGCCTTATTCCGATTCCCTTTATAGAAATAATATACCGGGAAAACCACTTTTTTGTCAAGTCTTTTTTCGAGCACTCCGCGAGTCTAATAGGAAAACCAAATGTATTTAAGACTGGGAAGTAAACTCGGCACAAGGATTTACCTCATGCCGAGCATATGAAAATCATCACGGCCAATAAACCGGGCAGACCGGAGCCGGCCCGGCCCGATAAATGTAGTTTATCAAATATACAATATCGAGAATATTTAGAGCATGATCACTGTTGACATCCGAAGATTGAGGGATCACCGGTTCCGGTCCGGCTCTGTAAAAATAGACTATCAAATAAAGGACATCAAGGAGGTTGACATTTTTATCCGCATCGACATCGCCGCAAATGAAAGGCGACATGATGGTCCTGATGACCGGACCTTCCTCGGGGGCTTGCAGCCAGGCATTATAATCAAAACGGATCCACGCCATATTGGAAATAACCGTGCCGTCATGGAGATCTTTCCGGGGAGATACTGAATAGATGAAGTACCCCTCCCCTTCCGGCGGATTCTGATTCGGGGGCAGCATTATACTGTCGCAGAACCAGGTGATAATGCCCGTATAGGGATCAAATTCATATTTGCATGGTTCCGGGTGGCTCATGGCGCCAAACGCCAGCGTAGACCAGTCAAGATCCTGATCCAGGGTATCCACAACCCGGACATAGACGGCATCTGCCGTCGCTTCTTTCTTGTTCTCGAACTGGACCAGGTAAGTGATTCTCTGGCCCGGCTCAATATCATGAGAATCGTTTTTTCCAACCGGTTCGGCCGACTTATCATTAGGATCAATAGATCCGGTGACCTCAATGGGATAACAGATATAATTATTAAGAGTGTCCTCTTCCGAGCTGGATGTCGTCAGCCAGGCCTCCATGTAGATGGTATCGCCAATAGGCACGAACTCGGAAAGCCTTCCAAATACTATGACATATCCGCCATACCATACCGAAGGATCGACACTATCCAGGGGCACCACCATGGTATCGCCGCTGAAATAATATCCGCTATAAGTGCCGGTGTAGAGAAACCCCGGTTCAATATAGGGTGTGCCGTAGTAAGTCATTTCCGGTGGTGGCAAGATCTTCAGGACAACATCATCGGCGGGGTTGGAGCCGATATTTGTCCAAAGACCGGCAACCCACATATCAAATCCCGGGCGGGCTCCCCAGTCATAACCATCCACCTGCATGTCGGTGTAAGGCAAATCAAACACTGTAATATAACCCAGCTTCATGGTGCTGTCGGCATCATTAAATGCCGAATTTTGAACCCACAGAAAGACATCATATTGTCCCGGCTGGGTATATTCATGAATCGGATTCTGAAGAGTACTGGTGGTTCCATCGCCAAATTTCCAAAGCCAGCCGTCCGGCTCGCCGCTGCTGGTATCGGTAAATTGAACACTGAGCGGATATATACCGGACCTGGGGGTCGCCTTGAAAAGAGCATCCACATCACTTACGACAATATATTCATTTTTTATAAGTGAATCGACCTGATTGCAGCCGTCAAGCTGTAATCCGACTCTCAATTTTACATTAAATTTACCCTGCGTCGTGTAGATGTGAACCGGATTCATTTCCGTGCTGGTATTGCCGTCGCCAAAATCCCAGAAATAAGCATTGGCAATACCGGTAAGAATGGGTTCGAACATAACTGTCAGCGGCGCTTTCCCCGTATGGGGAAATCCTTCAAAATTGGTCGTTATCCCTTCCTGCGAAGTTATATATCCGGGGACGACCAGTGAGTCATAGTTGATGCCATCGGAAATTTTCAACATGACATCAAATTCGCCAATTGTCGTATATTCATGATAAGGATTTTGCTCGGTACTGCTGCCGCCATCGCCAAAACTCCAGAACCATTCTGTTATCCCCGACATGGGAACCGAAAGGTCGGTAAACTGGACACCCAGAGGCGCCGATCCGCAGCGCATTCCGGCCGAAAAATCAACATAGCCGGGATCGCAGGCATCGCCGAGACCGTCGACATCGCTGTCTTCCTGCCCGGGATTGTAAACATCGGGACACTTGTCTTCAGGGCAGGTATTGCGGAAGAAGCCCGGATTTCCATAGCCGTCTCCATCGGTGTCCGTGCAAATATCACATTCATCCCCTTTTCCATCCCCGTCAAAATCCTGCTGTCCCGGATTCGCAACTTGAGGGCAGTTGTCATCGGGGCAGTCATTTGCGGCATATCCGGGGTCTCCCAACCCGTCCCCATCCCGGTCCGTACAGTCATCGCAGAGATCACCAATTGAATCGTTATCCAAGTCGGCCTGGTCGGGATTGTCAACAGTCGGGCAGTTGTCACACAGATCACCATGCGCATCACCATCCGAATTTTGCTGATTCTCATTAACATCAAACGGGCAGTTGTCACAAGTATCACCAACACCGTCTTGATCTATGTCAGACTGGTCGGGATTGCTCAGCTCAGTACAATTGTCACAGGAATCGCCAAATTCATCAGTATCGGAATTTACCTGGTCGGCATTGACCGTATTCAAGCAATTATCACAGGAATCGCCCACATTATCCTCATCCAGATCAGACTGATCGGTGTTGCCGACAGTCGGGCAGTTGTCGCAGGCGTCCCCCAAACCATCCCCATCAGTTTCAGTCTGATCGGCATTTGAGGTCCCGGGACAATTATCACAGCTGTCACCGACACCGTCCTGATCCAGATCCTCCTGACCGGGATTGGCAAGGGCGAGACAGTTGTCGATCGCATCGTCGATGCCATCGCAATCCTGATCATTGTAACAGGCCACTATGGTCCAGCAATAGGGACCGTTAAACGGATGATTTGAGCCTTCCGGCTCAAATAACCAGTCATAGATATCATTTGGATGATCGATGGAGTCTATACAGAAGGTTCCGGTTTCATAAATCTGAAATGCGAATTGAACGTAAAGTTGTTCTCCCAGGCCGGATGGCCAGCCGTTTGTCGACGCTGCGGTATGGTTGATGGTGTCCGGGAGGGATCCATCCCAGCTGAAACCGAACCATTTATTCATCACATTCCAATAGACATCGTAACCATTGACCATCAGAATCGAACTGTCATAATATGAATACGTATATGGAATACTGTCGGCACTGTAACCATGAACATTGCGGTGAATAACATTCGAGATACTCTGGTCCGGGCTATAAAAATGCATCGGCCAGCTATAGCCCATATGATCATAGCCATCATTGTTATCCATGTATATATCGACAGTGAAGGGTACACCGACTTGAATGGTGTCCGGTACCGCCTGCGGGGATGCGTCAGCCCGGAAGCTGATTGCCCATGCAGACGGGAACAAAAGCAGGACTGTTAAAAAAACTGCTAATCCTGGAATCGACTTCATGGCGGCTCCTCCTGAGGTACTTAAAAGGGCTCACCAGAATGCCCGGATGGAATGCCCGGTACTCCGGCTTGGGTTTAAGAAATATGTATATATCTTGATGCAATCTTTTCCTGACTGATTTTTAAGTATCAGCAATCGGCCGGAAAAAGTCAAGCACAGAATCGACGCTCATAAAATCCCGGGATTCGAAAAATTCCCCTGAAATATGTTAAACATTCCATCTGCCAAATATCGAAGCGGTGGCTGAACAATCCCGGTTTTTTTGTTTACTTTTTTGTTTACTTTATTGTGTGTTTTAATATATTGCAAAAGAAGATAATTTTGATAGAAATAGTCCTATATGGGAACAATTTACCATACTTTATTGTATAGTAATTGTAAAAGGTATAGGAAAAACAACAGAGGATCATAAAAAATGAAAGTAACGGCTTTAGAAGAATATGGATTACGCTGTATGCTGCTGTTTGTGGGAAAAAACAATGGCGGCCCGCTTACCATACCGGAAATCAGTTCAACCGAGAAACTCTCTATCCCTTACGCCGGCAAGCTATTAATGATATTGAAACAGGCCGGGCTTGTCAGGGCGGTTCGGGGCCGCAATGGGGGTTATGTTTTATCCAAACCGGCCGACCAAATCCCGTTGAGAGAAATTTTTGGCGCTTTGGGCGAGCCATTCTTCGGGAACCATCACTGCGCGCGTTACGCCGGCGAAAGTGACGTTTGTGCTCATGACGAAGATTGCCGTGTCAGGCATATGTGGAGCACATTTGACCGCTTTATAGATGGTATTCTGGGAAAGGTCACTTTGGCAGATTTGGCCAATGGAAAATTGGATTTCCCCGAATCCAGGGAACCACTTCCCCAACAAAAAGAGACAGCCTAATTTTTTGAACTATAACCATATGGGAAAACTTCATATATAAACAGGATAATATTTATCAGGTATTAATAGAGGTTAATTATGAAAAACAATGAGACAATATTTTCATTTCATGATATCCATGTTGAAATCGAGGGTAAGGAAGTTGTTAAAGGGGTTTCTCTTGAGATCAAGCGGGGTGAAAAGCACGCCATTATGGGACCGAACGGTTCCGGCAAGTCATCGCTGGCCAACGCCTTGGCGGGTCATCCCAGCTATACCATAACATCCGGAGAGGCTTATCTGGAGGGTCGGAATCTGCTGGAGATGGATGCGACAGAACGGGCCCTGGCCGGTCTTTTCTTGTGCTTTCAATATCCGCTGGCCATACCGGGCGTGACAGTGGCCAATTTCCTTCGCTCGGCTGTAAAGGCACGGAATGTCGGCGATGATTCGAGCCTGAAGACCTTCCGCAAGGATTTGATGGAAAAGTTCAAATTACTCGAGATCGATCAGACATTCGCGACTCGCTATGTCAATGACGGCTTCTCGGGCGGGGAAAAGAAAAGGCTGGAGATATTACAGATGGCTGTCCTCAAACCAAGAATGGCCATTCTGGATGAAACCGATTCCGGCCTTGATATCGACGCTCTCAAGGTTGTCGCCAATGGCATAAATGAGTCGGCCCCGACCGACGGAGGCGTGCTGCTGGTCACACATTATCAGCGGCTGTTGAACTATGTTAAGCCGGACAAAGTCCATGTCATGATGAACGGGCACATTGTCAGTTCCGGCGGCCCGGAACTGGCCCTGAAACTGGAAGACCAGGGATACGACTGGTTGAATTCCCACGCGGCCTGAGTCAGGAGTAAAAAAATGAGCGATACTGTAATAAAAAATGGCAAAGTCTCCGATATCGGCGACAATTATGCCGAAAAATACGGCTTTCATGATCCGGAAAAATACTTCCACAAGGGGGCCAGGGGGATCAACCATGAAGTGGTTGAGATGATCTCGCGGATGAAGAAAGAGCCGGACTGGATGCGGGAATTCCGCCATAAGGCGCTGGATATTTTTCTCGCCAAGCCGATGCCCAAATGGGGCAATACCGAAATTTTGAATTCAATCGATTTTGATAATATTTTCTACTATATAAAACCTATCGAGGAGCGCGGCCAGACCTGGGATGATGTCCCCGCTTATATCAAAAATACTTTCGACCGGCTCGGCATACCCGAAGCCGAGAAGAAGTTTCTGGCCGGCGTTTCGGCGCAGTATGAATCCGAGGTTGTTTATCATTCCTTTCAAAAGGACCTCGAGGACCAGGGCGTTATATTTCTGGATATGGACAGCGGCCTTCGGGAGCATCCCGAAATCGTCAAAAAATATTTTTCCACGGTGATTCCGCCCAACGACAACAAATTTGCGGCCCTCAACTCCGCCGTCTGGTCGGGAGGTTCGTTTATCTACGTGCCGCCGGGCGTTGATGTCAAGATACCGCTGCAGGCGTATTTCAGAATCAATGCTGAAAATATGGGGCAATTCGAGCGAACCCTGATAATAGCCGACAAGGGATCACGGATTCATTATATCGAAGGGTGCACGGCGCCGGTTTATACTACCGACTCGCTGCATTCGGCCGTGGTCGAGCTTATTGCGCTCGAGGGCTCTTATATCAGATACACGACCATACAAAACTGGTCGCATAATATCCTTAATCTGGTCACCAAACGATCGGTGGCTCACAAAAATTCGACAGTGGAATGGGTGGATGGGAACATCGGCTCGCGCCTGACCATGAAATACCCCTGTATTTATCTCGTGGGCGAGGGCGCCAAAGGCGAGATCCTTTCGATCGCTTTCGCCGGCAACGGACAGCATCAGGATGCCGGAGCTAAAGTCATCCATGCCGCGCCCAATACCAGCTCCAGAATTACTTCGAAATCGATTTCCAAGGCGGGCGGCCGGGCGTCATACCGCGGCCTGGTAAAAGTGTATCCCAAGGCGGAAAACAGCAAGGTCTCGGTTGAATGCGATGCTCTTTTGATTGATAATGCCTCGCGTTCCGATACCTATCCGACCATGGAAATCGACGCCGAAAATGTCCGAATCGAGCATGAAGCCAGAGTCAGCAAGGTGGCTGAAGAGCAGATATTCTATTTGACCAGCCGCGGCCTTTCGGAAGATGAGGCGCGTCTGTTGATCATCAACGGTTTTATAGAGCCGTTTACAAAGGAGCTCCCGATGGAATACGCGGTCGAGCTCAACAGGCTGATCGAACTTGAAATGGAGGGATCTGTCGGCTGAGGCCGCCTGTCCCGTTATCGAGGATTATTATGAGTACGCAAGTAATAGATATTAGCAAAATAGATTTCAGGAAAAGCAATAAACAGGAGCCGCCCTGGCTGTACAATTTCCGGAAAAACAGCTGGAACAGCTTTATGAATATGGCTCTTCCCGAGCGGATGGTACATCTCTGGAAATACACCGATCCCGAATACTTTCTTATAAATGATATGCATGAAGCCATGAGGATTTCCCCGGCCCCGGCCGATAATTCCATCGGCCTGTCGATCAAGCCGGAGTATTCCGGCTACGGCTACAACCGCCCGGATCATCTGACAATGGCGGCTCTGGACGAATCCACGGCCAATTCAGGCGTGATTTTTAAGGACCTCTATGCGGCCTCGAGCGAAAATGAAGATCTTGTCGGCAATCACCTGGGACATCTGGTGGACGGATCGTTCGGAAAGTTCGAGGCCATGAATGCCGCTCTCTGGAGTTCCGGGTTGTTTTTGTATGTCCCGGACAACACGATCATCGAAAAACCGATCCGGCTGCAGAGACATCCTGCGGGCCCGATGACCTTTCTGAGATTGCTCGTAATCGTCGGCAAAAATTCTGAGGCGACAATAATCGATGATTATTCGGGGGAATGCCGGGAATCGGATGCGGTTAACAACAGTGTCGCCGAAATTTTCGTGGGCGAATCATCAAATGTCCGGTATGCTAACACTCAGCGGTTCGAAGATAATTGCCGGTCGTACATTACACAGCGGGCACGGCTGGCCGATAATGCCCGGATACATACGGTTTACGGCGGCCTTGGAGGAAATATTTCCAAGGTAAACGCCGGGACCATCCTGGCCGGACGGGGCGCCGACAGCAAAATGTCGGGCGTGGTTTTTGCCAACGCCAGCCAGCATTTCGACTATCACACCCTGCATCATCATAAAGCCAGTGAATCATTTTCAAACATCGATTTCAAGGTTATCCTGAAGGATAAAGGGGTCTCGGCCTACACGGGCCTGATAAAGATCAACCAGGATACGCAGAATTGCGAAGCATATCAGCTAAATCGAAATCTGCTGCTGAATAAAGGCACGAGAGCCGAATCGATACCTGAGCTCGAGATATTATGTGATCAGGTACGATGCAGTCATGGTTCGACGACCGGCCCGATAGATCCGGACATGGTGTTTTACCTTAAGAGCCGCGGCCTGAACTATCAAGAAGCAGTAAGGACCCTGATAACCGGATTTGTCGAGCCGACTCTGGCACAGGTGCCGGCCGACCTGGCGAGCGCCCTGCTCGACCTTATATTGCGAAAGCTGGAGGGATGACGGTATGACGGGACAATTTGTTAAGGTATGCCGCGTCGAAGACATCCTCGCCGGTGCAACCAGAGTGGTTGAGATCGAAGGCCGCACGATTCTACTGGCAAAGCTGAACGGCGAGGTTTTTGCCCTGCAAAATATGTGCACGCACGACGGCGGTCTTTTGGGCGATGCGGATATAATTGACGGGCAGATCGAATGTCCGCGGCATGGCGCCCGGTTCGATATTAAAACCGGTGAGGCGACGCAAATGCCGGCCGTGGCCGAACTTGATACCTACGAAGTTAAAATCGAAGACGGTGATGTCTATGTCGCCGTCGACAAATAAGGGGTGGAAGATGAAATCGGGGCGGATAATAACCGAGGCGGACACGCCGAAAATTTCAGCTTCAAGGGTGGATTCAATCGATCCGGAAAAAATCAGAAAAGACTTTCCGCTACTTGAACGCCGGGTAAACGGCCGGAAACTGGTTTATCTGGACAGTGCCGCGACCACCCAGAAACCGAAAATTGTCCTTGATGTGCTGGAGGCGTATTATAGCCAAACCAACGCCAACGTACATCGGGGACTTCATACTCTGGCGGAAGAAGCTACTGCCGCTTATGAGGCGACCCGCGACAAGGTGGCGGCATTTATAGGGGGTGTCAGGCGCGAGGAAATCATTTTCACCCGCAATGCCACCGAATCCATCAATATGGTGGCCTCCTCGTGGGGAGCGGATAATATCAAGCCCGGCGACCGTATTGTCATCACGCAGATGGAACATCATGCCAATCTTATTCCCTGGTTGATGCTGGCCAAAAGAAACGGAGCCGATCTGCAGTACATTCCGATTAATGCCGACGGCTATCTCGACCTCAGTCATATAAACGAAATAATAAATTCGAAAACCAGACTGGTCGCGTTGACCCATATGTCAAACGTCCTGGGGACCATAAATCCGGTCGAGGAAATAATCGCCCTCGCTCACAAGGTCGGCGCGATAGCGCTGATCGACGGCGCCCAGAGCGTGCCGCATATGCCGGTTGATGTAAAAGCAATGGATGCCGATTTTCTGGCTTTTTCCGCGCACAAGATGCTCGGGCCGACCGGCATCGGAATTCTTTACGGAAAAGAAGAACTGCTTCGCAAAATGGAACCGGTCACATTCGGCGGCGAGATGATCAGCCTGGTGACTTTCAGTGATGTCACATGGGCCGAGCTTCCCTGGAAATTCGAGGCCGGTACGCCCAATATTGCCGATGCGGTCGCCTTCTCCCCCGCTCTGGATTACCTATCACAAATCGGCATGAAGGCGGTGCGGAGGCATGAAAAGGAACTGACCGGATATACTCTTGAAAGGCTCTCGGGAATAGATTCGCTCAAAATTTACGGGCCCCGCAATGTCGAACATCGCGGCGGCGCGGTTTCATTTACGGACAGGGATATCCATCCGCACGATCTGGCCCAGTTTCTCGATTCCCGGGGCATCGCCGTCAGGGCCGGGCATCATTGCGCCCAGCCGCTGGCGCGGCTTCTTGGAGTCGGCTCAACGGCCCGGGCAAGTTTCTATATCTATAACACCAAAAATGAAATCGATCAGCTTTTCGATGCCTTGAAGGAAGCACGGAGGTATTTTAAGTATGAGTGATCAGCTTTCCGATCTGTATCGCGATATTATCATGGAGCACTATCGGTTCCCGCGCGGACATCATCATGTGGATAATCCGGATATCGCCAACCAGGGCCAGAATCCTGTCTGCGGGGATGAGATCGAGATCAAACTGAAGATGGCCGGCGAGAAGGTTGAAGATATATCGGTCAATTGTGTCGGCTGCGCCATCTCGGTCGCTTCCGGCTCGATGCTGGCGGAAATTATCGAAGGCAAAACATTACCGGAGATAAAGAAAATAGCCGAGGTCGTAAAAAAACTGCTCAAGGGCGAAGATATCGATGAAAAACATGATCTGGGTGATCTTGAGGCGCTTCGCGGTGTAAAGAAATTTCCACTCAGAGTGAAATGTGCCCTGCTGTCATGGACAACGTTGGTCGATGCCATCAATGCCGGCCAGGCCGATAAATCCATACATATCACATCCACGGAGAAATAAATGGAACTGACCAAAGAACTGATACTGGAGCATATTTCTCCAATTGAAGATCCGGAAATTCGTATCGGACTGGTGGACCTGGGGCTGATTTATGATGTCGATATAACCGAGGATTCTATCGTCAAAGTGACCATGACATTGACTTCACCGATGTGTCCGATCGGACCGGAACTGGTGTCGCAGATAAAGGAAAAAATAGAAGAGCTCGAAGAAGTCAAAAGTGTGGTTGTGGATATTGTCTGGGACCCGCCCTGGGATCCCTATGAGATGGCATCCGATGAAGCCAAAGACGAATTGGGTCTTTGGTAGCCGCATAAATAAAAGCAGGCAGGCCCTAAATACGATCCCCCCTTCCAGCAATCAGTAATAAGACCTGCCTGATATTTTAATTATAATCGATTTTCTAATATATTATCCCACAATATTCCTGCCGCCGTCAACAACAATAAATTGCCCGCAAATCATGGCGGCATCATCCGATGCCAGGAAGGCAACGACCTTGGCAATATCTTCCGGTTCGACGATTCGCCCGGCCGGAGTATGAAACTTGGCATGATCGATGACTTCATGAGCCCCCGGGATCGAACGGGCCGATTTGGTATCGGCCAGACCTGCCAGAACGCCGTTGACGATGATTCCTTTTCGAGCCAACTCAAAAGCAAGACCGCGGGTGATCGATTCCAGAGCCGCCTTGGCCGGACCGACAACCCCATATCCCGGAATTACTTTTTGCCCGCCGTCGCTGGTAATACTTATTATTCGACCGTAATTGCCATTCATCAGGGGTACGGCCCGCCTGGCCAGATCGAGCAGCGAACGCGCCGATGCGGCGAGCGTTATATCCCAATGCTTCGAGGTGGCATCCATCAGACTCCCCGGAACGCCGAAAGCGGCATTGGCCACCACAATGTCGAGTTTTCCGGTTAATTCCTTTATCCGGTCAAACATTTTGTCAAGCTGGTCTTCTTTGCCGATATCGGCCCTGATGGCTACGGCCGTGACGCCGCGTGATTTTGCTTCCTCCACGACGGCATTGGCATCATTCATGCTTCGCCGGTAATTGACAATAACATTGACACCTTCGTCGGCCAGTCGCAGAGTGATGGCCCGCCCGAAGCCGCGGGCCGCTCCGGTAATCAAGGCGGTCTTCCCTTTTAACTCAGGATACATTTTTATCTCATTTGACTGATAGTTTTCGCGAATTCAATTCTATAATTAATTAAACGCATTTGACGCAGATTTATTTGCTTCTCTTTTACCGATATCCGATCGATTATTATTTAAAAATAAAAAAGCGCGCAATATTCATAGCCCCCTTTATGATTTTGCACGCTTCTTTAAAACTTACGCTTCTTTTTTCAGCTTACAGGTCGAGATTCCGAACGGAACATAAAATCCACAGAAACCGATGAGTGCTGTGATTATAGGAACCAGACCAAGCAATCCCCACCAGCTTCCGTAATAAATTCCCAGCGCAATAACAACCAGTCCAATAATTAATCTGATAATGCGATCAACACTGCCCATATTCGTTTTCATATGCTCACCGCCTTTCTATATGTGAAACAATCAAAAAGTAAATTCTTAAATAGATATCAACAATCCATTATAAAAACTAAATTATAGAACAATCAAGGAAACAGCATGTTCCCTTACGGCAATATTTTTTGGGGAAACAGCCGGGGAGATTTTCAATCAGCCGAGGGCGACGTCAAGGGTCATCATCACGGCAAAACCGATAATGGCCCCCCAGGTGGCGGCGTGGGAGTTGCCGCCGATATGGGATTCGGGGACAAGCTCTTCAACAACGACGAATATCATGGCTCCGGCCGCAAAAGCCAGCGCGTAGGGTAAAATCGGCTGGGCGACAATAACCAGCGCCGCGCCCAGGACACCGGCTATCGGTTCCACAATTCCTGATAGCTGGCCGTACCAAAAACTTCTAAACCGGGAGATTTTTTCCCGCCTGAGCGGCATAGAAACTGCCATTCCCTCGGGAAAGTTTTGAATACCGATGCCAATGGCCAGAGCCACCGCGCCGGCCAGAGAAGCGGATTCAAACCCGGCGGCCACGGCGCCGAAGGCCACGCCGACCGCGAGGCCCTCGGGAAAATTATGCAGGGTGATAGCGACAATCAGAAGCGTGGTTCTATGCCAGCTGGTTTTCACGCCTTCGCGTTCCTCATGCGAGGCTGATTCCTTGTCAAAGCCGACATGCAGATGCGGCAGAACCAGATCCACCAGGCGAAGGAAGGCCGCGCCGAGAAGGAACCCGATCAGAGCCGGCAGCCAGGCCGGAAGGCTTTTGCCCTCGGACATCTCTATTGCCGGGGCCAGCAGTGACCAGAAACTGGCGGCGATCATAACGCCGGCGGCAAAGCCGAGCATGCCGTCAAGCGTTTTGCGCTTCAGTTCTCGCGCCAGGAAGACGCCGGCGGCTCCTGCCGCAGTCATCAACCAGGTAAAAATCGTGCCTATCAGCGCCTGTTTCACAGGATGGAGTTCAGTAAACCACCCGACTAAATCCATGCCGTTATCCTTGCCATTTCATATTATTATCACCCCTGATTGAAGATTATAATAATACGAATGAAACAGCCTGGCAAGATTAAAAAGAGCTTCATATTCTTTCAATTATTCACGGAAACTATCGTAATAAAAACAGGATATTAAAATATTCTGAATAGAACTGCTTGACCACACGCGATTCTTGGATATATATTAGGCATGCTTATAAAATTACTAACCTGGTGAGACTGTAGCCGACATGCGCAGCCGAGGATTCAAGAAACTTATCAAAATAGAACTGGGCCGAACGAAGTATAAAACGGCCTGGGATATTCAAAAGAAGCTGGTCAAAATCCGCGCTCAGGAGAAGATTCCGGATTGCCTGATCGTGACTGAGCATGAGCCGGTAATTACTATGGGGCGGGGCACCTCGAGAAAGAATCTTCTTGTTTCGACCGATCAACTTAAGAAGAAAAAAGTCGAACTGTACGAAATCGAGCGGGGCGGTGATATTACTTTTCATGGCCCGGGTCAGACCGTTCTTTATCCAATTCTTGATTTACACGACCGGAACCAGGATGTCCACCAGTATTTGCGCGACCTGGAATATTTTGTCATCATGGCCCTGCAGCAAATCGGCCTGGAAGCCTATACCAAAAAGGGCATGACCGGAATCTGGGTCAACGGACACAAAGTCGGGGCCATCGGAGTGGCTGTTTCCAGATGGGTGACTTATCACGGGCTGGCCCTGAATGTCAACACCGACCTGAAGTATTTTAACCTGATCAATCCGTGCGGCATCACCGACCACCCGGTCGGTTCCATTGCCGGAATATTAGGCGTCGATATCGAAATGGAATACCTCAATGAACTGCTGGTCGAAAATTTCGCGGACCTGTTTTACTACGAAGTCGAGTCGATCGACAGCGCCGAAGAATTAATCGCCGAGCACAGCGCGCCGGACAGAATCATTGAACTCTAACCGGAGATGGCCATGCATATCACCGAACCACGGATAAAAGATTATATCATGAACCTGATGCCCGAACGGGATGATATTCTGAAGGAGATGGAAACCTATGCCCGCGAAAATAATTTCCCCATTATCGGCCCGATGTGCGGGATATTTCTCAGGCAGTTAGCCATGGCCATAAAGGCCAAATCGATTTTCGAGATGGGTTCGGGATACGGCTATTCGGCTTACTGGTTTGCCGGAGGCATGCCCAAAGACGGCAAAATTATCTGCACGGAAGGCTCCGAAGACAATAAGAAACGGGCCATGGAATATCTGCGAAGAGGCGGTTTCGGTTCGATGGTTGATTTTCATGTCGGCTACGCGCAGGATGTCTTAAAACAATATGACGGTCCGTTCGACATAATTCTCAACGATGTCGATAAGGAGCAGTATCCCGAAGTATTCGAAATGGCAATTCCGAAACTCCGCAAGGGCGGGATATTCATCACCGATAATGTTCTCTGGAGCGGGCGGGTTCTTGACGATGAACCGGCGGAATCGACCCGCGGGATTCTTGAATTCAATAAGATGCTTTTCGGCTCAAAAGATCTGCTTTCGATGATAATCCCGATCCGCGACGGCCTCGGGATGGCGATCAAGCTGTAATTCGTATTATTTATTCATTACATATTATCACAGGGTCGCATTAGCCTTCAGGCGGAGCTGACGGTATTTTTGTATTGAATTAAGGGCTGAACGACGCTATCGACAAATCAACGAATCATGATCCCCGCCCCGAGGCGGCCGGATTTTTCACCCTGATAACGGTAGGAAAAAAAGGTATTGTGGTGGCATTTGGTGCACTCCTCGGATATTTCGATATTATTGTCGGGGATACCCGCATCGACTAATTCCCGGCGGTTGGCCTCCCACAGATTGAAAAGCCCCTTGCCTTTCACATCGATTTCCTTGACCATGCCCTCCGGGCTATCGAACACTTTTTTGACGATTCCGACCACATCCGGGCCGACTTCATAGCAGCAGGGGCCGATCGACGGCCCGATCCCGACGATAATATCTTTCGGTGAGCAGCCGAAGGTTTCTTCAAGCGTTTTGACGACTTTTCGAGCAATCCCCTTGACGGTCCCTTTCCAGCCGGCATGGGCAATGCCGATGACTTTTTTGGTCGGATCAAAATACATTACCGGGACACAGTCGGCGACAATGACCGTGATGCAGACATTGGGAATATCGGTCACCATGGCATCAGCCGAAACTTTGGGGATTTTGCAAAATGACGCATCCTCGGCAATCGATTCCCTGGTGATGATCCTGACATCGTCGCCATGCACCTGCCAGCTGGTAATGATGCTTTCGACATTAAAGCCGAGCGCCGCCGCCAGCCGTCGGCGGTTTTCCATTACCCTGACCGGGTTATCGCCGGAACTCAATCCGAGATTGAGCGAATTAAAGGGCGGGACGCTGCTCCCTCCATGGCGGGTCGAGACAAAGTGCGTGATGTCAGTATACTTTTGCAGGTTCTCGAAATGCCAGAGTTTTATACCCCTTTCGTACACTTCGAACATGCTTTAATATATAATAAAAATATTAAAACAACCATAAAAAAGCAGGAATCCGATTAAGAATTCCTGCCAAACCATCTCTATTTTCAAAAAAATCGGGAATGGTCAAATATCATCAATTAATAATATGAATCGCCTGTTTATTGACATTCAGGGCCGCCTCCATCAAGGCCTCGGACAGAGTCGGGTGAATCGCCATCATATGACCGAGATCCTCGGCGGTACCGTCACACTCCATCAGCGTGGTCGCGGCATAAATAATATCGCCCGAGTGGGGGCCGAAAATATGCACTCCCAGGATGAGATCGGTTTCCTGGTCGGCAATAACTTTGGCAAATCCCTCGATTGCCAGCGTGGCAATTCCTTTTCCAACCGCCCGGTAAGGGAACCGCCCGATTTTCACCTTGCGCCCGGAATCGACTGCTTCCTTTTCGGTCATGCCGATACCGGCAATTTCGGGATCGGTGAAGACGGCATAGGGCACCGCCTTCCAGTCGGCGCCCAGGGAGGCCCCGGCGATGGCTTCGACCGCGGCAATACCCTCATGAGATGCCTTGTGCGCCAGCAGGAGTCCGCCGGCAACATCGCCAATGGCGAAAATATGAGCAACATTGGAACGCATGTGCTGATCCACCTGGACAAATCCTTTGGCATCGAGCTTGACGCCAGCCTTTTCGAGGTTGAGGTCCCGGGTATTCGGCCTCATCCCGGCCGCCACGAGAACCTTGTCGAAACTCAAATTCTTATTGCCATCTTTGGTCTCAATGACAACATTGATCTGCTTGCCGCTCATTCTGGATGAGAGAACCTTCGATGAAAGCATAATCTCAAGTCCCTGTTTTCTCAGGGCTTTTTCGGAAGCGGCGCAGATTTCTGCATCCAATGACGGCAGGACCGTATCAAGAATTTCGACGATCGTCACCTTTGATCCGAGTGTATTGTAAACGGTGGCCATTTCGACACCGATCGGCCCGGCCCCGACCACCAGCATGGTCTTGGGGACATCGGGCAGGCCGACCGCTTCGCGGGCGCCGATAATGGTCTTGCCATCGGATTTAAGCATCGGCAGATCGATGGGCGAGGTACCGGTAGCGATAATAAAATTCTCGGCTTCGATTTTCACCTTCGAGTCGCCTTTGATGACCTGAATTTCCTTGTCAGAGACAAATGATGCTTCCCCGTCGAATTTCGTGACTTTGGCTTTGTCCAGAAGGAGGCCGACTCCTCCGGTCAGGCGCTTGACCGTGTCATCCTTATGTTTGCGCAGCTTATCCAGATCAATCTCGACCTTATCGACCACCAGGCCGATGCGTTTGGCAGCCTCGACGGTTCTTTTCAATTCGGTGACATAAAGAAGCGTTTTCGACGGTATGCAGCCCCAATTCAGGCAGACGCCGCCCATATATTCTTTTTCGACAATGGCGGTTTTCATTCCCAGCTGGGCCGCCCGTATCGCCGCCACATAGCCCCCCGGTCCGGCGCCGATTACAACCACTTTGTATTTTTCAGCCATTTTTATACCTCAAATCGGTTAAATAACTCCAATCAGCCAACCCTGCGGATCCTCAAGATATTCGATCATCCGGCGAAGGAACTGAACGGCATAGCCGCCGTCGATGACCCTGTGGTCAAATGACAGCCCGAAGTTAAGAATCGGGCGGATGACAATTTCTCCGTTTCTGACAACCGGTTTATCAACGATTTTATGGACACCCAGAATGGCTACCTGCGGCTTGGCAATGATCGGGGTCGAGCCGAGGGCACCCATGCCGCCGGCATTGGTGATTGAAATTGTGCCTCCGGTGATCTCATCCATTTTAAGAATATCCTGATTGGCCTTATCGGCGAGATCCCGCATGTCCTTGGATATTTGAAGCAATGATTTCTGTTCGCAATGTTTGATTACCGGCACGATGAGCGAATTGTCCCGGGCAACGGCCATGCCGATGTTGAAATACTTTTTTACATGAAGGGTATCGTCTTCCAGTGTGGAATTGATCCATGGAAAATCCTTGGCGGCAAAAATTATGGCCTTGGCGATGAACGGAAGATAGGTGATCCGGACACCATGCATTTTCTCGATCTTATCGACATTCTGCCGTCGCCAGTCACGAAGCTCCGACATATCGCACTCGTCGAAAGTGGTCACATGCGGAATGGTAAAAGCCGACTTCACCATGTGTTCCGAAATCACTTTGCGGACACCGGTGATCGGAATAATCTCCTCTTCTTCCTGCTGGGGCCAGACAAAATCAGGTTTCACTTTGTCGGCCGAATGTCTCATATTAATGTACTTAACGACATCTTCCTTGGAGACGCGCCCGTCGCGGCCGGTCCCTTTAATCAGCCTCAGGTCGATAAAATGTTCGCGGGCCAGGCGGCGCACCACCGGCGAGGATTTGACCTCCTTGATACCGCCCTCGATGGCTTCCTTATCGGCATGAATACCCATTTTCTCATGGTGCTCGACCGTCCCGATAAATTCTTTGGGAGGCTCCTTAACTTCCTGTTCCTGGGGGATTCTCTCCTCACCCGAATCCGGCCTGGTCTGGAATGTCCGGGCCTGGGTCACTTCGCCCTTGACCTCCATGACGGCGATTTCCTGGCCGATCTGGACAACCATATCGACCGGGACGATATGTTTGGTCATGACACCGTCATGGGGAGAAGGTATCTCGACATTGATCTTATCCGTCATGATCTCGACAATCGGATCATCGACCTTGACCTGATCCCCTTCCTTTTTCAGCCACTTGACAATCGTACCTTCGACAACCGATTCACCCAGCGGCGGAACAACAACTTTATATTCCATTTTGCCTCCCTCAATATTCCATAACTTTTTTTACAACCCGGGAAATCTTCTCAGCGTTCGGCAGGAAAAAGTGTTCCATCGGCGGCGCAAAAGGTATCGCCGGAACATCAAGTCCGCAGACGCGGCTGATCGGGGCATCGAGATAATCAAACATTTCTTCGGTGATGGATGCGGCCACTTCGGCCATAACGCCGCCGGTCTTGGAGCTTTCCTGCACCAGGACAACTCTGGATGTCTTCTTCACCGACTCGAATATCATCTCTCTGTCCCAGGGACTGATGGTCCGCATATCGATAACTTCGGCCGATATGCCCTCTTTCTCGAGAGCCGCCGCCGCTTCCATCGAACGGTGATACATGAAACCATAGGCAACAATGGTAATAGCGCTGCCTTCTTTACGGATGGCCGCCTTGCCGATGGGGACAGTGAAGTCGCCTTCGGGGAGTTCCTCTTTTACCCATCGATAGAGTCGTTTGTGTTCGAAATATATGACCGGGTCATCACCCCGGATAGCCGACTTGAGAAGCCCCTTGGCATCATAAGGCGTGGCCGGCATGACCACCTGCAAACCGGGCTGCGAGAAAAACCACTGCTCATTTATTTGAGAATGATACAGCCCGCCGCCGACATCGCCGCCGCAGCAGACCCTGATGGTCATCGGACAGGTCCACTGGCCGCCGGTGCGGTAACGTAATTTGGCGGCCTGTTGTATAATCTGATCCATCGAGGGGGTAATAAAATCGGCGAATTGGATTTCGGGAACCGGGCGCAAACCAACCATGGCCGCACCAACCGAGCCGCCCGCGATATATACTTCGGAAATCGGTGAATCGATGACTCTTTCCGGGCCAAAACGATCCAGCAGCCCCTTGGTGGCTTTGAAAACGCCGCCATAGACTCCGATATCCTGGCCGATCAGGAAGACCCTTTTATCGCGCTCCATTTCTTCAAAAAGCGCTTGGTTGATGGCCTCGATTAATGTCGTCTTTTTCATTTTATCTCCTGATACCTTATTTTCAATACGGATATATTAGTATTCATCGCGTCTTACCGGGAAATTTTTCGAATAGACATCATTGTAGGCCTCTTCCGGTTCGGCATATTCTTCTTTCTCGCAGATGGCCACGGCCTCCTCGATTTCATGATTAAACTGCTCGACTATAGCTTCCCGCTGCTGAGTGGTAAGAATCCCCAGTTCCATCAATAATGTTTCGGCGCGGGCGATCGGATCGCCTTTTTTCCATTCAACGATTTCTTCTTCCCGCCGATAGTCGGCCGGATCTATTTCGGAATGACCATACCACCGATAAGTCTTGCACTCAATCAGGGTCGGGCCCTCTCCTTTGCGCGCCCTGGCAACCGCCTCGGCCGCGGTTTTATGCACCAGGACAACATCATTGCCGTCAATGGTAATCCCTGGAAAACCATAAGCCCTGGCGCGCTCGGAAAAGTCTTTGATACCGGCCTGAAGGCTCGCCGGGACCGATTCGGCCCAGAGATTGTTCTGGCAGAGATAAACGATCGGGAGCTTATGAATACCGGCATAGTTGACCGCTTCATGCCAGCCGCCCCGCGCGGTGGCGCCTTCGCCGAAGAACGCGATGACGACATTATCTTTTTTTTGAATTTTGAATCCCATGGCACAGCCGGTTCCAGTTACCGTCTGGCCGGCCAGGGTCGAGGACGGGCTGATAAAGCCCTTTTCCTTCCAGCCATAGTGGCAGGGATGGGTCTTGCCTTTATCGGGCGAATTGATTCGAGCATAAATCTGGGCCACAATATGAACCAGCGGAATGCCTTTGGTTACGGCCGCTCCGATTTCGCGGTGCGAAGGAGCGATTATATCTTCATCACGAAGACCATAGGTCGGCCCGACCGTGGTGGCTTCCTGGCCGACGGCCGAGAAATAGGTCCCGGCAAACCGCCCCTGGCGGAACAGTTTTCTAAAGCGCTCATCCAGCATCCTGGTTTTAAGCAGGTTGGCATATAGCCCCAGAAGGGTTTCCTCGGGCAGGCCAATCTGCTTCAGGGATGGTTTAGCGGCTTTCCTGGTGGCAGGCATTAAACCTCCTAATTCCTGTATAGGCCATTATAATTTATTTCAGTGAAAAAAATGTGATTTGACGGGCATCGTTTCAAAATATTTGCCTCAACAGTCTTTACCTCAAGCAACCCCTTTAAATTCCTGGTATATCCATATATATACGCCAAAATATCAATAAGCGATGGACATCCCGATATTATGCTTCGAAACTCCGTCTTCCGCCATAATATTTCAAAGTCTTTATTATATAATATCGCCACCCCCAAGTCAATTGATGTTTCCAATTAATCGGCCATTTGTATCCATGATTGACCCATGAAACCTTTAAAAGAATTATACTTAGAGCATTTTGCAATTGACAAAAATATTTATAGCGCCTATATTCCCCAAAAATGTGGTGGCGATTTTCATTTAACCCCGGGACAAAATGAGTAACAAAATATCAGCTTTTTTTCAACTCACAAAACCAAAAATAATGATTCTGGTCCTGGCAGGCGGGGCGACCGCATTGTTTATGGAGGGCAGCCTGCTTCGGCGGCCGATCGATTTTCTCATTTTCATAATTGCCTTATATTTGACCGGCGGCAGTGCCAATGCATTGAACCAATATTTCGAGCGGGATCTCGATGCCCGGATGAGCCGCACTTCCGGCCGAAGGCCGCTTCCTTTGGGAAGACTTTCATCCGGAGAGGCTCTTATTTTCTCGATCGGAATCGGAATAATCGGCGTTTTTGTTTTATTTCTGGCTTTTAATGCCCTGACCGCGTTAATGGCGATTGGAACCATCTTGTTTTACTCGCTATTTTACACGTTGTGGCTCAAACCGCATACCAGTCAGAATATTGTAATCGGCGGAATCGCCGGAGCAATGGCGCCGGTCGGAGCCTGGACCGCCGCTTCCGGAACCATGGCCCTTCAGCCCTGGATATTGTTTCTGATTATTTTTTTCTGGACACCGCCGCATTTCTGGGCCCTGGCGCATTATTACAGGAACGATTATCGCATCACCGGCCTGCCCATGCTGCCGGTTATCAAAGGCACCGGAGCTGTGCTCAACCAGATTTTCATTTATACCCTGCTGCTTTTTGTCTCCAGCATAATTTTACTGGCAATAAATTTTGGCTGGTTCTATTTTAGCGCCGTATCAATACTTGGTCCCTGGTTTATAATAAAAGCTTACCGGGCCAGAAAAAATAAGGATAGTGTACTGATTTGGGCCATGTTCAGGTTTTCCATAATATATTTGTTCGTAATTTTTGTATCGCTGATGCTGGATGCAATATTTTAGGTTGCGTTATTTTTTTTATTTTGCTATAATTGGCCGCAGAGGGTTAACCATTGGCACAGATATTTCCAAAATGGACGAATAATATTCAGACATATATCGCCAGTGGTGCGGTCTTCATCGCTGTTGCCGTGGTTAGTTTCTTCTGGTACTATGGATCGCCATGGTACACCGTCGTCGGCTATCGTCCCGTTCAACCGGTTCCATACAGCCATAAGCTGCATGCGGGTGATCTGGGTCTGGACTGCCGCTACTGTCATAACCTTGCCGAAAAATCAGCGTCGGCCAACGTTCCCCCGACTCAAACCTGTATGAACTGCCATTCTATAATATTGACCGAGAGCGAGAAGCTCCTGCCGGTGCGGGAAAGCTGGGGGACCAAGAAACCGATCGAGTGGGTTCGCGTGCATAAAGTGGCCGATTACTGCTATTTCAACCACAGCGCGCATTTGTATGCCGGTGTCGGGTGCGCCGATTGCCACGGGAATATCGCGGAGATGGAAGTTGTCATGCAGGTCAAGCCGCTCAGTATGGGCTGGTGCCTGGAATGCCACCGCAATCCGGAGATGCATCTGCGGCCCCACGTAGAGTTGACCAATATGTACTGGGTACCACCCGATAAAGAAGAGCAAATGAAATTTGCCGAGCAGGTCATTAAGGAGAAGGCAATTGCGCCGCCGCAAGACTGCTCGGGGTGTCATAGATGATGAATAAAGAAAATAAAAAATACTGGCTCAGTCCGGATCAGCTTCATGATACGAAAGAATATCGCAGAAATCTGCGGGATAGGTATCATGAGGAAAACGGTGAAACCAGCGGAGGTTTTTCGCGCCGCAGCTTTCTCGGCATAATGGGCGCCTCGCTGGCCCTGGCCGGTCTGGCTGGATGCCGCCGCCCGGTGGAAAAAATTGTACCGTATGTTGTCATGCCGGAGGAAGTCATTCCCGGGGTCCCTCAATATTATGCATCAACGATGCCGCTGGGGACATCCGCCTACGGTATTCTGGTTGAATCACACGAGGGGCGGCCGACAAAAATCGAAGGAAACCCAAAGCATCCCTCGACTCTCGGCTCGGCCGACATATTTCTTGAAGCGGCCATTCTCGGGCTTTATGATCCGGATCGTTCAAAAAAGGTGATGCATGCCGGTGCGGAATCGACCTACAATGATTTCGTATCATTCTGGCGCGAGCAGGGATTAAAATTTGCCGCGAACAGAGGCGAAGGGCTGGCTGTTATTTCCGAATCCTTCTCCTCCCCCACTCTGATGCGGCTGAGAAAGGATTTTCTGAAAAAATATCCGAACGCTCCATGGATCTGTTATGAGCCTGTCAGCGATGAAAAACATTATCAGGCCGTCAGTCAACTCACGGCCAGGTTACTCCGACCGGTATATCATTATAATAAGGCTGATGTTATTCTGTCGCTTGATGCTGATTTCCTTCTGACTGAAAACGAAAATATAAAGGCCGCCCGCGGATTTGCCGCAAAAAGAAAGCCGGATGACGACAAAACCGGCATGAATCGCCTTTATGCGGCGGAGAGCGCCTTCAGTATAACCGGGAGCATGGCGGATCACCGTCTGCGAATAAGTAGCGCCCATATCGGCCGGCTGGCTTTGGCCATCGCAGAGGCACTGCGAAAGCGCGGATTAAATATCCCCGGTTCCGCCGAATATGACGGCTCTGATTTCAATAAAGAATGGATAGAAGCGCTTGCCGATGACTTATATAGTGCAAAAGGCCGCTCGCTAATTGTCGCTGGCAGTCGCCAGCCCATCTGGGTGCATAAGCAGGTTATAATCCTCAATGATGCTCTCGGCAATATCGGACAGACTGTCACTTATCGCAATACCGATGATGCCCTTTTGCCTGATATGGGCGTATTAAAGACTGTCACAGAAAGATTGAAATCGGGGGCAATCTCCACTATTATTATTTTTGGTGGTAATCCGGTGTACAATGCCCCTGCGGACTCTGATTTTGCGTCGGTCCTGTCAAAATGCGAAAACAGTGTGCATTTCAGCGAATATATGGATGAAACATCGAAGCTGACCAAATGGCATATTCCGCGGGCCCATTTCCTTGAAAGCTGGGGCGATGCCAGAGCTGTTGATGGCACTTTAAGTGTCATTCAGCCGATGATTGAGCCATTGTACGACGCGCCTGTCGATAGCGAAATTTATGCACTGTTGGCTACCGGTCGTGACCAGCGCGGGTATGATATTATCAGGGAGACCTGGCAGAGTTACCTCAAAGGCGGCGATTTCGAAAAGAGATGGCGAAAGGTACTGCATGACGGCCTGTTGGCCGATAGTGCTCTTCCTGATGAAATAATAAAATTAAGTGCCGCTGCAATCGAGCCGCCCAAACCCGAAAAGGAATTGTCGAAAGACAATCTCGAATTGAATTTTTATCCATCCAAGATATATGACGGTCGCTTTGCCAATAACGGCTGGTTGCAGGAACTTCCCGACCCGATCAATAAACTCACCTGGGGCAACGCTGCTCTGTTAAGCACCAAAACCGCGGCCGAGCTGGAATTAGCCAACGGCGACATGGTAAATATCGAAACAGATAGTGCAAAACTTGAAATACCGGTCTGGATCTCGCCGGGCCAGGCCAATTATACGGTGGCCGTTGCGCTCGGATACGGCCGCAATGGCATCGGTAAAGTGGCCGATGGCGTCGGCGCCAACACTTATACTCTCCGGAATTCGAATAATTCATCGTTCTATCGCGGTGTCAAACTGGTAAAAACCGGCGCCGTAATCGAAATGGCCGGAACCCAGGATCATGGCAGTATGCACGGCCGGCCGATAGTCCGCGAGGCCGTCCTCGATGAATATCGAGGCCATCCGGAGTTTGCCGCAGAAATGGTCGAGCATCCCCCGCTGGATTCCATTTATCCGGAGCATGATTACGGCCACGGATATCAATGGGGTATGGTCATCGATCTCAATGCCTGCATCGGCTGCAGTGCCTGCACCATTGCCTGCCAGAGCGAAAATAATATCCCGATTGTCGGCAAGCTGCAGGTTTCCAAGGGGCGCGAAATGCACTGGATCAGAAACGACCGCTATTTTGTCGGAGATGAGGACGATCCGCAAATAGTGCATATGCCGGTGGCCTGCCAGCAATGCGAAAACGCGCCCTGCGAGTCGGTCTGCCCGGTCGCCGCGACCGTGCACGATAAAGAAGGTCTCAACAATATGACCTACAACCGCTGTATCGGGACGCGCTACTGCTCCAACAACTGTCCGTACAAAGTGCGGCGGTTTAACTTTTTCAACTATACCGGAAAATACTCCGAGACGATTAAGATGGCACAAAACCCGGATGTGACGGTACGGTCGCGAGGTGTCATGGAAAAATGTACTTTCTGCACCCAGCGCATCAACCGCGCCAAAATCAGGGCCAAACAGGAGGGCCGGACGGTCCGCGACGGTGAAATCATGACCGCCTGCGAGCAGGCCTGCCCGACGAAGGCGATAAGATTCGGCAATATAAATGACCCCGACAGCGCCGTGACGGCAATGAAGAAAATCGACCGCAATTATGCGTTGCTGGGTGAATTAAATGTACGGCCAAGAAACTCATATCTGGCCAAAATAAGAAATCCCAATCCGAAACTGGAAAAAATCGAGGACCACGAAACCGGATAAAGATGAAGCTGTGAGTAAAGGTATAACAGATTCAGGGATTATTCCCGGCGGGGATTCCCCGCTGATCGAGAAGAATCCGACCTTCGGAAGCATTACCGAAGAAATAAGCCGGATCACCGAGCGTAAAACGCCCGGTGTCTGGTATCTTGCCCTCGGCGCGGCGGTTTCGCTGATGTTTGTCCTGTTCGGCTCGATCGGTTATCTGATCTTCGAGGGAGTCGGTATCTGGGGCCTGAACAATCCGGTCGGCTGGGGCTGGGCGATTATTAATTTTGTCTGGTGGGTCGGTATCGGCCATGCCGGAACATTGATATCGGCCATTCTCTTCCTGCTGCGGCAGCGCTGGCGGACCTCGATCAACAGGTTTGCCGAAGCCATGACGCTCTTTGCGGTATCCTGCGCGCTGATATTTCCGGCGATACATGTCGGACGTATCTGGGTGGTGTACTGGATGTTCCCGGTTCCCAACCAGATGTCGATGTGGCCGAACTTCCGTTCCCCTCTGCTCTGGGACGTTTTTGCCGTAAGTACGTACTTTATAGCGTCGTTGTTGTTCTGGTACACCGGATTGATACCCGACCTGGCCACATTCAGGGACCGGGCCAAAACCAGAATCAAAAAGATAATTTTCGGATTTCTCTCACTGGGCTGGCGCGGTGGCAACCGGCAATGGAAACATTATGAACTGGCCTACCTGATTCTGGCCGGTATTTCCACGCCGCTGGTTCTCTCGGTGCATAGTGTTGTCAGTACCGACTTTGCCGTGTCGATTCTTCCCGGCTGGCATACGACCATCTTCCCGCCGTATTTCGTGGCGGGGGCCATCTTCTCCGGGTTCGCCATGGTAGTAACACTGACCATCATTGCCCGCAAATTATTCCATCTCGAGCATATTATCACTCTCGGTCATCTGGAGAAAATGAACAAGATTATGCTCCTGACCGGAATGATGGTTGGTTATGCCTACAGCATTGAGTTTTTCATCGCCTGGTACAACGGCAATATCTACGAGCAATTTGTTTTTATCAACAGGGCCTTCGGGCAGTACGCCTGGGCGTACTGGATTATGATCAGCTGCAATGTTCTTATCCCCCAGATGTTCTGGTTCAAGAAACTGCGGCGGTGCATCCCGGTCATGTTTATTGCATCGATCCTGATAAATGTCGGTATGTGGTTCGAAAGGTTTGTAATCGTGGTCACTTCATTGTCGAAAGATTTCCTGCCGTCGAGCTGGGGTTATTACGCCCCGACTATCTGGGATATAAGCACTTTCGTCGGATCATTCGGCCTGTTCTTTACGCTGTTTCTGCTGTTCATACGCTTCCTGCCGATGATTGCAATGGCGGAGGTAAAAGGCGTTCTGCCGCAGGCCGATCCGCACCACACCGAAGGAGACCGGCATGAGTGAAGTCGTGAAACATAAAGTTGAGGGAATCCTGGCCGAATTTTCGAGCCCAGCGGCTTTGCTGAAGGCGGCGGAAAAAATCCGTGATGCCGGCTATAAGAAATTCGATTGCCACTCGCCCTTTCCGATTCATGGTATGGACCGGGCCATGGGCCTGAAACGGTCGCCGCTCGGGTGGATTGTCGGACTCGCGGCGCTGTTTGGAACATCGGCCGCATTAGGTCTGCAGTGGTGGACTAGCACTGTCGATTACCGGCTGGTGATTTCGGGTAAACCGTTTTTCAGTTTCCAGGCCTATGTGCCGGTGACATTTGCCCTGGGCGTGCTTCTGTCGGCAGTTACCGCACTGCTGGCCATGTTAATCCTGAACGGCCTGCCGCGGCTGCATCATCCGATTTTCTATTCGGATCGTTTTGTTAAAGCTTCCGATGACGGTTTCTTTATCAGCATCGAAGCTGATGATCCGATGTACGACACGGAAAAAACAAGAAGTTTTTTGGAATCAATCGGTGGGACAAATCCGGAGGTTCTGAAAGAGCCGTGATGTTTGATATGAAAAAATTTAGAATATATATCGCACTTACGCTGATAGCGTGCACATTCGTGATGCTGTCTTTGGGTTGTGCCCGCAAACGGCCCTCGGAAAAACCGCCGATACACCTGAACCCGGATATGGATAACCAGCCCAAATACAAGACGCAGTCGAAGAGCGCTTTTTTCAATGACAGCGCCACTATGCGAACACCGGTTGCCGGAACAGTGGCTCGGGGTGAACTTGAAGATGACGATGTCTTTTACAAGGGCAAAGATGACAAAGACAACTTCGTGAAAAAGGCTCCGGTCGAGGTAACCATGCAACTTCTCGACCGCGGCCAGGAGCGGTTTAAAATATATTGTTCACCGTGTCACAGCCGCGTGGGCGACGGCAAGGGCATTATGATAACGCGCGGCTATGTTCCGCCGCCGAGTTTTCACTCCGACCGTATCAGGGAATTCCCCGACGCAAGGATATTCGACATTATCACGCACGGTGTCAGGAACATGCCGTCATACCGGAACCAGATTCCGCCCGAAGATCGCTGGGCCATTGTGGCCTATTTGCGGGCGCTGCAAAGAAGCCAGAATGCCGCCATTCAAGATATTCCGGTCGAGTTGAGAGAAACGGTAAAATAGTAAAGTAATTATGAAGTTCGACAGCAAGACATACCGCCTGACGGATGCAGGCAAATTTGGAACCATCGCTCTGGTGATCGGCGTTATCGGACTGGCGCTCAGTATTGTCGGTTACTTTGTCGATACCGCGCAGTTTTATCATTCTTACCTGACTGCGTTCGTTTACTGGCTGTTAATCGGACTGGGCGGATTGTTTTTCTCGATGCTGCATCACCTGGTCGGCGCCAAGTGGAGCGTTGTCATAAGGCGCTTTACCGAGAATCTGGCGATGATCGTTCCCTTTATGATTATATTTTTCATTCCGATTATTTTCGGCCTGCATGATCTCTATCATTGGTCGCATAGCGATGTCGTCGCCGACGACGCCCTCCTTCAGGGCAAATCCGGCTACCTGAACGTGCCCTTCTTTATAATACGCGCCGTCGTCTATTTCCTGATATGGTTCACCATCTGCCGGATACTCTGCGGAGCATCATTGCAGCAGGATCGCGGACACAGCGAGGTTCTGGCCGGAAGAATGAGAATTGTCAGCGCTCCCGGAACGATTCTGTTTGCGCTGACGATCACCTTTGCCTCCTTCGACTGGCTGATGTCACTTGATGCCCACTGGTATTCGACTATTTTCGGGGTATATATATTTTCCGGCGCCCTGCTGGCCATGCTTTCATTTATTACTTTTGTAATATTGAGACTCAAAAGCCGCGGTATCCTTGAAGGAAGCATCACCGGTGAACATTATCATGACCTGGGGAAACTGATCTTCGCCTTTACCATATTCTGGGGCTATATGGCCTTTTCGCAGTATTTCCTGATTTGGTACGGGAATATTCCCGAAGAAACGATCTGGTTCTTGCATCGCTGGACGGGGACATGGAAAACGGTCAGCCTGATACTTGTCTTCGGGCACTTCATCATTCCGTTTTTCATACTTTTCCCGCAGACACCCAAAAGGAACCCGACCTTGTTGAAAATTATAACGATATGGATCCTGATAATGCACTGGGTGGATATATATTGGATTGTTATGCCGAACCTGCATCAGCACGGCCTGCATCTGTCATGGATGGACCTGACCGCCATGATGGGAATCGGCGGCATCTTCCTGTGGCTTTTCTGGAAGAGAATGACGGCCAATCCAATTGTGCCGGTCGGCGATCCGAATCTTGAATCGTCGATTAAATTTATTAGTAATTAACTCTGGAAATATGGCTGATATCGATAAAAATAACAGCGAATCTCATGACATCGGCTACGAAAAAAGTGATGTCAATCTAAAGAAGGTTTTTCTTTACGGTATATTGGGAATTATCCTTCTGATTATCGTAATTATCTTTGTGGTTGATCAATTTTCAGCCATGAAGGAAGAAATTGTTTATGAGCAGGTTTTAAGGCCGGAGTCGGCGCCGCTCCGGGAATTGCGTGCCCGTGAAATCGAGGAGCTGGGCAGCTATAAGCTGCTGAATTCGGCGGATTCGGTGTTCCGAATCCCCATCGAGCGCGCCAAACAGCTTACGGCCGATGAAGCCTATCGCGAGAGAATGGCCAAGGCCGGCAAGCAATAGCAAAACTGATTATGAAAAATTATTCAAACTTTCGGACTGCCCCAAAGGCAGTCATTGTTTTATTAATAATCATGGTTCTTTTTTCGGTCTCACCCGGGCAGGTGATTGAAGAAAACCCAAAAAAACTCAAGGGGATCGGTGTCAATGAGCATCCGGGGAACCAAATTCCGCTTGACCTGACTTTTACCGCCGATGACGGCCGGGAAGTGAAGCTGGCCGAGTATTTTAATCAGGGCAAACCGGTTATTCTGATCATGGGCTACTATACCTGCCCGATGTTATGCAACCTGGTCTTTAACGGGGTCCGCGATGTGGTCAAAGAAATGGACTGGGTGCCCGGAAAGCAGTTTCAGATTCTGACCGTGAGTATTGACTCGACCGAAACGCCGGTCCTGGCGGCGGCCAAGAAGAAAAATTACATTGAAAGCATCGACAAAGCGGGAGTAGAGAATGGCTGGGTCTTTTTTACCGGCCCGGCACAGCGGTCACGGGCCCTGGCCGATGCCATCGGGTTCGAGTATTATTATGATGAAGATAATAAGCAGTATGCCCATGCGGCGGTCATAACAATTCTGACTCCTGATGGCAAAATATCGCGATATTTCTACGGAATTCAATTCAAGGAACTGGATGTTCGGCTGGCTTTGATGGAGGCCGCCGAAGGCAAGGTCGGGAACACCATTGACAGGCTGATATTATACTGCTATCACTATGATCCCAGCGCCGGCAGCTATACCATTTTTGCCGCCAATATTATGAAACTGGGCGGGCTGGCAACCCTTGTTTTGCTGGGCGCCCTGATTTTCTTTTTGTGGCTGAAGGGAAGTCGAAAAAAAACCAGAACAGTTTGAACCTTTTTGCTGTTACAGAATAATTGGCTTTGAGGATCTTTTTTTATGGACACTACGGGCACATTGTTCCTGCCCCCGGGCGGATCGACTATTGCGGGCGAAGTTGACGCTTTATTTTATTTTCTGTTTTATGCGTCGCTGGCACTTTTCGCCATTGTCTTATTTGGAATCGTCTTTTTAAGCATCCGTTATCGCCGCCGGAAAAAAGAAGTCCCCGAACCGACTAAGGGAATGACACATAACCTCAAACTGGAGTTATTGTGGTCTGTAATTCCCACTATTCTGGTGATTATTGTATTTTTCTGGGGATTCAAAATTTATATGAAAATGAATGTCGTACCCAAGGACGCCATGGAGGTGAAAGTCACCGGCCAGAAATGGTTCTGGTCATTTGATTATCCGGAAGGAGCCAAAACGGTCAATGAGTTGGTGGTCCCGGTCGGTAAACCGGTCAAACTGCTGATGTCTTCCAAAGACGTTATTCACAGTTTCTTCGTGCCGGATTTTCGAATCAAAATGGACGTTCTCCCCAATCGCTATTCGGTAACATGGTTCGAGGCGACCCATGTCGGTAATTACAATCTCTTTTGCACCGAGTTTTGCGGTGACGGACATTCTACCATGATCGGGAAGGTAAAGGTGGTTTCGGAAAGAGAGTATGCTGCCTGGCTGGAAGCGGGATCGAGTGGCGGCGAAGGCATGTCGCTGGAGGAGTACGGGCAGAAACTTTATGTCGCCAAGGCCTGCAACACTTGCCACAGCATCGAAAATAAAACGCTGGTCGGGCCGGCTTTCAATGGTATCTTCGGCAAAACCCGTGTTTTCACCAAGGGCGACAAATTGACCGCCGATGAAAATTACATTCGCCAATCCGTCCTGGAACCGCAGGCCCATGTGGTGGCCGGCTTCGAACCGGTCATGCCGACCTACCAGGGTCTGCTTGGCGATCGCGAGATAGATGCCATCATTGCATTTTTAAAGACATTGAAGTAACACGGATAAATATTTATGAACACGATGCCTGAAAAAAATTACCTGAATGATCCGAAAGGAATATTATCCTGGCTGTTCACTCTGGATCATAAACGGATCGGCGTGTTGTATCTATTCAGCATAATGACCGCCTTCCTAGTCGGCGGCATTTTCGCCATACTCGTAAGAATCGAGCTCCTGCACCCGGGTAAGGACATTGTCGATGCCGGAACGTACAACCAGTTTTTTACGCTGCACGGCGCCATTATGATCTTCCTGTTCATCATTCCCTCGATCCCGGCGGCACTGGGAAATTTTGTGTTGCCGCAAATGCTGGGCGCCAAAGATGTAGCCTTTCCCCGGCTTAATCTCGCCAGCTGGTATATATACATTTTCGGTTCTTTGTTTGCCGTTTATTCAATCTATACCGGCGCCGTCGATACCGGCTGGACCTTCTATACGCCATACAGCACGCAATCGACCAGTTCCGTCATATCGATGACCCTTGGCGTTTTCATCCTCGGGTTTTCCTCGATATTCACCGGTTTGAATTTCATTGTCACCATCCATAAACTTCGCGCGCCCGGCCAGACCTGGTTCAAACTGCCGCTGTTCGTCTGGGGACTATATGCCACAGCCATAATTCAGGTTCTGGCGACACCGGTTCTGGGCATAACTTTGATCCTGCTGATACTGGAAAAATCATTCGGAATCGGAATTTTCGACCCGGCCATGGGCGGCGATCCGGTTCTGTACCAGCATTTCTTCTGGTTTTATTCGCATCCGGCCGTTTATATCATGATTCTTCCGGGAATGGGCATTATCAGCGAGCTCATTTCGGTCTTTTCACGCAGAAAGATTTTCGGTTATAAAGCCATCGCCTTTTCGTCGCTGGCCATTGCTTTTATCAGTTTCCTGGTTTGGGGACATCACATGTTTGTCAGCGGGCAGTCGCAATTGGCCGCAACCATATTTTCGTTTCTTACATTTCTGGTCGGTATCCCTTCCGGTATTAAGGTCTTCAACTGGCTGGCAACACTGTATAAGGGGCGGATCGAATTCGGTACCCCGATGCTCTACACTCTGGCCTTTCTGTTCCTTTTTACTATCGGCGGCTTAACCGGCATTTTTCTCGGGGCGCTGGCGATCGATGTCCACCTGCATGACACTTACTTCGTTGTGGCTCATTTCCATTATGTAATGGTGGGCGGAACGGTCATGGCCTTTTTGGGCGGACTGCATTACTGGTGGCCCAAAATATGGGGTCGGATGTTCAATCAAAAGTGGGCCTTTGTCGCCTGGATTTTCGTTTTTGTCGGATTTAATGTGACGTTCTTTACTCAGTTTATTCTTGGCGCGAAAGGAATGCCGCGAAGGTACTACAGTTATCTTGACCAGTACCAGCCGCTGCATGCATTTTCTTCGTACGGTTCATGGATCATGGCGGTCGGGTTCATAATAATGGCGGTCTATTTGATTCACTCCCTCAAAAAAGGCCAACCGGCCGGCAATAATCCCTGGGGCGCTTTGACCTTCGAATGGGAATCGACTTCTCCCCCGCCCAGAGAGAATTTCGAGAAAACTCCGGTATTTACACATGGACCATATGACTATGACAAAATCGTCCCGGAAAGGACCTATCCATAAATGAGTGATCAGCACGACAGCCATCCGGCTCATCTGGCACACCATTTCAGCGAAGTCGAACAACAGCGCGATTCGGCCAAGATGGGCATGTGGATATTCCTCCTGACCGAGGTTCTCCTGTTCGGCGGATTGTTTGTCACCTACACCGTCTATCGGGCCTGGAACCCGGACATGTTTTACAATGCCCATAAATTTCTGAATGTTACTCTCGGCACCATTAATACTTTTGTGCTGATTTCCAGCTCGCTGACAATGGCGCTGGCCATTCGCTTTATCCAGACAGGCAACAGAAAAAAGACGATAATATTTCTGATAACAACACTGGCGCTGGCGGCCGTCTTTCTGGTAATAAAGTATTTTGAATACAGTCATAAATTTCACCTGGGGCAGCTTCCCGGAAAATATTACACCTTTACCGGTGTCGCCGGAAATAACCCGCATATATTTTTCGGTATTTATTTCGCCATGACCGGATTGCACGGGATTCATGTTCTCGCCGGGATGGGCGCGATCGGCTGGATACTGTTCAGAACAATTCGCAATGATTTTTCGGCGGAGTACTACACCCCGGTGGAAATGACGGGTCTATACTGGCACCTGGTTGACCTGATTTGGATTTATCTCTTTCCGCTGCTTTATCTGATTGGTTGAGGTGATTGATATGAGTGAAAGCAAATATAAAGAACATGTAATACCCGTCAGGACCTATCTGGCTGTGGCCGTGGCCCTGTTTATTCTGACGATCATCACGGTCAGTGTGTCATTCATTCATCTCGGCGGCTGGAACGCCGTCATTGCTTTCGGTGTGGCCACTATCAAGGGCCTGCTGGTGGCACTGTTTTTCATGCACCTGTTGTATGATAAAAAGATATACATGATTATCTTCGTAACGGCGCTTCTCTTTCTGGGGCTGTTCATTGCCCTGACCATGTTTGATATTGTCCTTCGCGGCCAGGTCAACCCCGACACATCTTCACCGATTAAAAATGAGGCTGCGATGTACGAGAAAAAAGCCGCCGACTCACTGCAGATAGAGATTATTGACGATACTGCGTCTGTTTTACCGGATCGGGGCCATTGATCATAGAGCCCGCGGTTATTTTTATATTGACTCAAGATTCACTGCGGCGTTAAATACTGGAAAATTTTCCGGGTGATCCGATGCTTGAGAAAATAAAGAATTTCAAGAAATTTGCCATCATTGCCACAGTTGCCACCTATTTCCTGATCTTTGTCGGCGGACTGGTACGCGTTTCGGGAGCCGGGTTAGGCTGTCCCGACTGGCCGAAGTGCTTCGGCCGCTGGGTTCCCCCGACAAGCGCCGCTCAACTGCCGCCTGATATGGACCCGGCCATGTTTAACTTTACCCTTGCCTGGATAGAGTATATCAACCGGTTGGTCGGGGTTACAATCGGATTTTTAATCGTAATCGTCGCCTTTCTGGCCATCAGGAATTTTCGCAACCGCCCCAAAATAATAGTTCCCTCGATACTGGCCGCCTTACTGGTCGCATTTCAGGGTTGGCAGGGAAGCCGCGTGGTTGCCTCCGAACTGGAGCCGATCATCGTCACCGCGCATATGGTTATTGCCTTTATAATTGTCAGCCTGCTGCTTTACGTCTCGCTGCAGGCGCGTCATCTGGCCAAACCTGACGCCGAAAAAGATGCGCGATACCCAGCCGGTATGAAATTATGGATCGGCTTGCTGTGGATCGTCGTCATAATACAGGTAATAATGGGGACACAGGTGCGATCGGCCATTGAAATCAATGCCCGCCAATTTCCGGAGCTGCCGGCATCGGCCTGGCTCGATAAAGTGGGAATAATAAGTCATGTCCATACCATTCTAGGTACAATCGTAACCTTTCTGGCATTTTTCGCCGTATTCAGATTACTCGCAGGCGGCAGCCGGCCCTCAACGCTGGTCAAACAAAGCAGTTTTGGAATAATAATTCTGGTCTGCCTTCAACTGCTCCTGGGAATTACGCTATACATCGGAGCCATACCGCCGGTCATGCAGGTGTTGCACCTCTGGACAGCCAGTCTGATTATCGGCCTCTGCCTTATTTTATACACAGCCATGAAAAAAAAACAGGAGAATTAAATGAGCACGGAAAGAAGTCTGCCAAAACTTGTAGTATTGATCGTCGCCGCCCTGATAATCCTGACCATCATGGCCCTTCTGGTAATCAACCAGGCCGACCATTCACGCTCCGAACTGCCGATTCTCGGGCAGGTACCTGATTTCGAATTCACCGAACGTGGCGGCGAGCCGTTTGGATTGGAAAACATGAAGGGCAAGATCAGTGTGGTTGATTTTATGTTCTCGAACTGTAAAACAAAATGCCCGATCATGGTTGTCAATATGGGTGAGTTGTATGGGTATTACAAGGGCATCGACAGGGTGCAAATCGTGTCAATTACGGTCGATCCCGAGCGTGATACGCTTGAGACGCTGAACAGATATGCCGAAGAGCACGGCGTCACAGATAATCGCTGGGTCTTTCTTTGGGCGCCGGTGGAAGAGGTCATTAACCTGAGCGAAAACGGCTTCATGCTGGCCGCCGAGGGACTGCCCATGGGGCATACGACCAAATTCGTGGTGGTCGACCAACTCGGCAGAATTCGCAGCTATCATGACGGCATGGACGAAACCAGTATCGATAATATCAAGACTGATATCAGTAAACTTTTGCGGGAGATGCCGTGACCACTGCCTCGCTTCCGACTATCAATGCCTTTCTCAATGCCGTCAGCGCCGCCCTGCTGATGTTCGGATATATCAAGATCAAACAGGGCAATCGAGCCATTCACAAGAAAATCATGCTGAGCTCCGTGGTTTCTTCGGCTTTATTTCTGATATCATATCTGATTTATCATTATCAGGTCGGTTCGGTCCCATATCCTTATCACGACTGGACCCGGCCGGTTTACTATATTATCCTGGTCCCTCATGTCATCCTGGCCGGAGTGATGGTGCCGTTTATTTTGGCGGCACTGTATTTCGCCTTCCGCTCCAGATTTGAAAAGCACAGGAAAATCGTCCGGTGGATCTGGCCGGTCTGGATGTTCGTCTCCCTCAGCGGAATTGCAATCTATTTAATGCTATATAAATTGTAGGATTTAATCCGAACGGATTAAATGAATCAATCGTACCGCTCAAGGTGAATATTACCGGGTGCTTCCTTGGTCTGCTCGTAAAAACCTTCGCTCGTCAGCAGCTTAACCATATCATCGATCATATTTGGATTCCCGCACAGAAAAACATGGGTGTCCTGGGAAGTCGGATGAAAACCCCATTTGGCATCGAGGGCGCCGTCGGTCCAGATTTTCTGCACGAAGCCGGTATGCCCTTTCCACGGAACCGCTTCGTTGTGAGCATCACTGATAATGGGAATATATGAGAAGTGATCGCTCAGTTTGTCGAGAGTAGTCAACTGCTCATGATAACCCAGGTCCCAGGAATTCCTGGCCCCGTGTATGACCGCGAATTTATGCCGCAGCCCTTCATAAACCTCGGTGCGGATCATGCTCATATAAGGAGCCACGCCGGTTCCGGTGGCAATAAGAACGACGTTGAATTCGGGAGAAACATCGGCCAGCGTAAACATGCCCGAAAAGTGAGTCGAGAGCCAGAGCCTGTCCCCGATTTTCAGATTGAATAATCGCGGCGTGAACCTCCCGGAACGCACCAGCGCCACATAAAATTCGAGATATTCATTGGCCACCGATGATGAGGCGACCGAATAAGCTCGCAAGATAAGCTTGTTCGCATCCGGCGGCTCTTTTTCCTCTTCCGATGACTGATAGCGGGGAGCCGACCCCGGCAGCCCAAGAAGGCTGTATTGCCCGGCGGTAAACACGGGCAGTTCCCATCCGTCGGGAACCACTCTCAATTTTATTAATCCCGGCGCAATTTCGATTCTTTGAACCACGATGGCATTGGCTTCTTTTGTTATCATCTTCGTCGGCTCCCGGCTAATCAATACATCTTTTCGTTTTCGGTTCGATACATCACTTTACGTCATGAGTGGCAAGATAATTGGCGACCCCCTCCGCCGTCGCTTTCATCCCCTCATCACCCTTTTTCCAGTTAGCGGGACAAACCTCGCCGTGCTTCTCGCAGAATTGAAGGGCATCCAGCATACGCAACGCCTCATCGACACTGCGGCCGAGCGGCAGGTCATTGATTACGGCATGCCGGATAACGCCTTCCCTGTCGATCAGGAAAAGGCCGCGAAGCGACACCGAATCCTCAAACAAAATCCCATAATCACGGGAAATCTTCTTCGTGATATCGGAAACCAGCGGATACTGGATGTTACCGATTCCGCCCTTGTTGACCGGCGTTTGTTTCCAGGCCCAGTGTGAATATTCGGAATCGACCGAGACCCCGATTACCTCACAATTTCTGCTCTTAAAATCATCCAGCCTGGCATTGAAGGCGATTATTTCGGACGGACAGACAAAGGTAAAGTCAAGCGGATAGAAAAACAGGATGACATATTTTTCTCGATATGACGACAGCGTCAGGTCCTCGAATGTATTGTCGGGCATAACCGATTTTGCGGTAAAATCGGGCGCCCGCTTTGTTACTAGAAATGACATTAAAAACTCCTCTTTAGAAATTCAAATCCCCGGATTCAGTATGAGCTTGCCTCTCCGTTCATTAACCGCGAATTCAATTTTACTGGGCAGCCGCATCGGCGGCCGCGGCCGGCTGACGCAGGCCAAGTTCACGATCGACCAGAAACAGGGCCGCCGGGTTTCCGGAAACCATTGTCAACTGATCGATAATGGTCTGGGCGTTGGCCTCTTCCTCGACCTGTTCATCGACAAACCACTGCAGGAAACTATGCGAAGCATAGTCACTTTCCTCGTGAGCCAATTTGACCAGATTGTTGATGCGCCCGGTTATCATCTGCTCATGCTCCAGACCGGCTTTAAAGACATCGAGCGGCGCCTTCCATGTAATTTTCGGGCCCTCAATGACTGTCAGCTTTATAGAGCCGTTGCGCTCGAGAACATGATCATAAAATTTCATGGCATGAATCATCTCTTCATCGGCCTGCAGTCTCATCCACTTCGACATACCCACGAACCCCTTTTCGTCCAGCCAGGCCGACATGGCGAGATATATATAATATGAAAACATCTCGGCATTTATTTGTTCATTAAAGGCCTTTTCGATTTTCTTGCTTAACATTGTATTCCCCTTTCTATTCAAGAGATAATATGGTCCGGTTTAATTTTCGACCAGGATATCATCATCATAAGCAATTTCAAAACGTAATTTATGTTTGGCCTCTTCCTGAGCAAGTCCCAGGAAAAGCTGTTTTACACTCGGATCATCGATCATCCCGGCCAAATCGGTATATAATCTGTACGAGTTCTTTTCATTCTTCATGGCCACGATCAGGGCCTGCTGATAGTCAAATTTGCCGTCGGTATCGACATCGGCAAGAGTCTCCGCGATTTTCAAATCCATGATCTTTTGATTGACCGGCGAGAGATCCAGCTTACCGCCCTTGACCTGCTGCAGTTTGGCTTTATGGCTTTTCTCCTCAAGCGCAAATTGCTCGAATATCTCTTTCATATTCTTTTTCTTCATTTTGCTGGCCAGGTCGGTATAAAAGTCGGCGGCGTCCTGTTCTTTTTCAATGGCGAAATCCAGAACTTTGTTAATCGAGTCGAGCTTCACGTTGTAGTCCTCCGTTAAATATTAAATCCAAAAAGTTTTACTTGATACGGTTCTGCCGGCAAATATCGAGCTTTACTTCGCAAAAAACTTTATTTCTCTTTTTTGTCGGCCGGGTCAATGGTCATGTCGTGGATGTTGAGTATATTTTCCAATTTTTCTTTATCCATAATATTTTTCGATATAACCAGATCCCGAATCAGTTCATCTTTTTCGAGCGCCTCTTTGGCCAGTTCCGCCGCCCGCTGATAGCCGATCTGCGGATTCAAAGCGGTCGCCAGAGCCGCGCTTTTTTCGGCATACAATCGGCACTGTTTCTCGTTGGCCGTGATTCCGGTCACACAGCGATCAACAAAGCTGCCAACGCCGCCCGAAAGTATCTGAATCTCCAGAAGAAGATTATAAGCCACAACCGGCATCATGACGTTTAATTCAATCTGCCCCGCCTGGCCCGCCGTCACCAGCGTGGTATCGCAGCCCATGGCCTGAAAACAAACCATGTCGAGCATCTCGGCCATAACCGGATTCACCTTGCCCGGCATAATCGAAGATCCCGGCTGAACCGGCGGAAGTTGTATCTCTGCCAGGCCGGTCCTCGGCCCGGAACTCAGCAAGCGGAAATCATCGGCTATCTTGCGCAGACTGGTGACAACCACCCGCAGGGCCCCGGCCATTTCGACCACGGCGTCGAGATTCTGCATCGCCTCGAACATATTTTCCGGTTCACGAAAGTCATATCCGGTCATCTCATTGATGGCCCTCAGGGCATTTTCCCGATAATGTGGATCGGTGTTGATACCGGTACCGACCGCGGTTCCGCCGATGCATAGTTCGAGCAGCGCCTCCGAAGCATGGGCGACCCGATTGCGGCCCTTCCGGATCATGGCGGCATAGCCGCCGAATTCCTGGCCGAGCCGAATCGGAACAGCATCCTGAAGATGCGTCCGGCCCGACTTGACAATACCATCATACTCGGCCGCCTTTACCCCGAGAGCTTTCTCCAGCCGTTCCAGCGCCGGAAGCAGATTTTTTTGAATCTCGGTATAGGCGGAAATATGAATGGCGACATGAATCGTATCATTGGTCGATTGGCTCATATTGGGATGATCATTGGGGTGCACTTTGCTGTAGTCGCCCTTTTTTCCGCCAAGCAATTCCGATGCACGGGCGGCCAGAATCTCATTGATATTCATGTTCTGGGAAGTTCCGGCGCCGGCCTGGAAAACATCGACCACGAATTGATCGTCGAATTTCCCGGCCATCACCTCGTCGGCTGCCTTAATAATCGCTTCCCCGACCGCTTTATCGAGATTACCGGCAGCGATATTGGCCATCGCCGCCGCCTTCTTAATGACAGCCTGAGCCCGAATAAAGGCCGGTGGCAGCCGCAGAGAACTTACTTTGAAATTATCCACGGCCCGCTGGGTCTGGGCGCCGTAATAGGTGTCTTTAGGTACCTTTACTTCTCCAAGGGTGTCACGTTCTATTCTATATTCCATTTACCTTTTATCCTGCCAATAATTGGTCCGAGTATCCGCTCAGGCCATTTTCTTCAGCGCCGTCAGAACTTCATCATAATTCGGCTCGGTGGTGGTCTCTTCGACATATTGTATATAAGCCACTCTGCCTTTCGGATCTATAATAAACACCGTTCTGGCCAGCAGCCTGAGCTCTTTTATCAGGACACCGAAATTATTGCCGAAAGAAGCATCGCGATAATCCGAGAGCATTTTTACTTTCTCGACACCGGCCGCGCCGCACCAGCGCTTCTGTGCAAACGGAAGATCCATGCTGATCCCCAGAATAGCCACCTTATCACCAAGCTTGACGGCCTCCTGATTAAACCGGCGGGTTTCCACATCGCACACCGGAGTATCAATCGACGGAACCGAAACAATAACAACCGTCTTTCCCTTGAATGATGAAAGCGTGACCGGCTCAAGATTCTCACCCAGAACGGTAAAATCCGGGGCATTGTCGCCGACATTTACTTCATGTCCGACCAGGGTCAGCGGATTGCCCTTCATTTTTATGATATTCTTTCTTTCTCTCATTTTAATTTCCTTTTCTTGTATGGTTATGCGTACGGGTACATGCCCGCTTTTATTTTCTGCAGGTGGTCCAAAATTTTGTTATGCTTCAGTTCGTCTTCCAACAGGTAATTCAATAGATATTCCTGAACCAGCATCTTCTTGCCTTTTAATGCCGCGAGCGCCTCCTGCGCCAGTTCCACCGTTTTCTCCTCCAGCCTTATATGATCTTCAATCATCCCCCAAACATCACCCAGTTCATCGGGACTCAAGGCAATAGCCTTGCTTTCCAGGCTGTCGGCTATCATTTGCTGAACGCGATAGTGAAACTGAGAATCTCTTTGAATTAATTCCATGACCAGACGGACAATTGGATTGTCGGTCTTCTCAATGACTCTACCGGTAGACGCGACCGAAGCATTTTCGATTTTCTGCCAGCGCCTCATGTTATCAACGATTTTTTCCTGAATTTCCTTCGTACTCATCAACTTGCCTCCACCAATTTTAAATAATGTACTATAAGTAAGATTTTAAGGTCGTAAAATCCAATTTTACAGGATTCCTCTTTCTCCACACGTTCTTTTTAATGACAGTAATCACCAACCGATTTTCAGTGCGGCATTTCCATCATGCCGGCCTGTTTTGGCTGGCAGTCGGGACATATGCCGAGAAACTCCAGGCTGTGACCGATAATCTCAAATTGACTCTGTGAAAGTATCTCCGTGTCATAATCAAACCTCGGCAAACCCATGACATCAACCAGACGATTGCAATCGACACAGCGAACATGATAATGTTCGCTTAAATCAGCATCATAACGGCTCTGGCCGGCCCCAAAATCAAGCTTATGAATCAAGCCTGCCTTTGTCAGGATGTCGAGATTTCGATAAACAGTGCCCAAACTTATTTTGGGCAACCGTTTTCTGACAGTCCGATACAACTCATCGGCGGTCGGGTGGGCTACGGTACCGCGTAATTCCTCAAGGATTACCCGGCGTTGATCTGTCATTCTCTGCATGTTTTCTGTTTTCATAATAAAACTCATTAGTAATAATTACTATTACCGTTAGTTTACAGTTTTTGTTCCCACATTTATACTTTTTTTAACTCTTCTAAGATGCCCGTGGATATATTAATCTTTGAATTTGTCGCTAATTATTTGAACGGCATTGACTTATTGTCCAAACCGCTATTCGCGCGCGGCGGACTTCAATCAACGGCCATTTGTTCAAAATAATCTATTCATAATCATTACGATTTTATAGAGCGATTATTGAAAAATAAATAAAAAATCAAAAAAACGGCGGGCTGAATTAATTTATTTCCGACCCGCCGGCGAAAGTTCCAAGACTAATTATTTGCCGTCTGATCGAAGCGAATTATCTATATTCCCGTTGTCATACATGCCATCAAGGGCAATTGCACGACCATCATTATCCCTGACAATTCTTATCCTGAAATATTCAATATCTCCGACCATAAATAAATCTTCAGCCATAGGTGTCAAAACCATTTTGGGGCGTTCCTCACGCTGATAATAAAGCAAACCGTTTTCGAACGTTATAACTCTGGGACCATAGACGCCGACACAGCTTGTCAGTTTCTCCGGTTCCACTGTAATCGGATGAAGTTTGGCTTCCAAGCCGTCAATGGCCCATTGCAGAGTGAAGGCCCTCCCCTCTTCACCAGCCTTTTCTTTCAACTTTTTCAATGCCTCGATATAGGCCACATCGAATGCTTCACTGGCGGCGACCTCGATATGCGGTTTCACACCGACACCTTCCCAATTGGTCCCTGTAATCGGATTAATGGCCCTTCCATAAGAGACCCTGGCCAAAACCAACAGATTTGGAAAAATGCGCGTCGCTACCGGGTGGGCGCCGCCGCCGGTGGTTTCGCCGATGATTGTCGCCCGCCCAAGGTTCTTCAGGTTGTATGAAAACTCCTCGGCCCCGGAAAAAGTGTAATTGCTGGTCAGGATTTAGAGATCGACATCGCTCATTCTTGGGCCTTCGACATAAGCCTGTGTCCAGAATTGCTGGATGGAATCCAACTGGCGAATGTAGAAACTGTTCAGATGTACCGGATAATCGAAAAAATAACTCGTTATCAATTGTATCATACTGGGTTCGCCGCCCCCGTTATCGCGCAAGTCGATTATTAATACATCGACATGAGCCAGAAAATTAAGGGCGGCCACCGCCGTGGCCCCTCCGGTTTCGGCCTCCTCAAAACTGTTGAATTTCAAATAACCGACGTTGCCGTTCAGGCGCTCGACTTTGATAAAATCAAAATTCTTATACTCTTTTCTCCGAAGATCTTCTTCCCTGGCGTCATCCGTCAGCGTATCACCAAGATAATTTTCTACAAATTCAGGGGTGACTTGCCGTACCCCAAGATGCTTGTCTTTGCTTATCTCCTGCAGGTCAGTGGTCAGCGCATCGGCAAAAGCACCCGGCGTTTTTTTATCGTCATAGGCCTTTTCCTTGAGTCTTTTGCGAAGGTGTTTTTCCATTTTTTTGGCTACATCGGGAAAGACATATATCTCATTCAGCGCGGCACTGAAGCTGTCGATGATTTCGGCCTGAATGGCCGCAGTAATTTCCCTTTCTTCCGTCTGCGATATTTGAGCCCTGACGATTTCTCCGGTTACAGGAATCAGCAACAGCCCAAACAGTGCTATCGTAATGAATCTTTTTGCGGCGGCTTTATACGTTTCTCTTTTCATCTTCCTTTTCTCTCAACTTTGTATCTTTTAAATTTAATATCATTGTCAGCGACTCCCGCTCATATCGGGGCGGAACAATATCCCCACAATCGACAAAACCCAGTTTCCTGTAAAGCGAGATGGCCGGAATCATATTGGGGTTGGTTTGAAGGAATATTCTTTTGGCGCCGACTTCCAGCGCCCGGTCAATTAATGCGCAGGTTAATTTTTTCCCTGCCTGCCGCCCCCTCAATTTTTCCGTAACGGCCATCTTGGCGATCTCATATGTCAGATCATCATGTTTGATCAAGGCTCCTGTGCCTACCACTTTATCATCCAGCCTGGCAAAAATCACCCATCCCCCCCTGGCTATGATCTTGCCCTGAGGATCATCGAGGAGTATTTTATCGGCGGGTTCGACATGATGATATTTTTCCAGCCACTCATAATTAAGCGCCTTGAAATGTTTCTCCAGGCCGGACTCAAACTCAATAATTCTTATCGCTTCGTACTGGCGCACCTTAATTCTCGCCGTTATCCGATCATACAGCTCTTTCTGGTCAAGAGCGTTTTCCATCCGGTCAACCGATTCAAGAAAACCGGCATCACCCTCCTCAAGGATCTCATTGGTAGCGTCGCTAATGTCCTGCCAGAGCAGCTCAAGGGCGGGAACCATAGCTCGCCCCCTGGCCGACAGGGAGAGCAGCCTTCGCCGTTCGTCATTTTTATCCTTGACCGAAATTATCAAACCGTCACGCGACATTTCTCCGGCAATCTGGTTTATCGCCGGGTGGGTCATTCCCAGAGTCGCAGCAATTTCAGTAATGGCCATGTCTGATTCCAGCTTAAGAAGATAAAAGACCGGGAACCAGCGGGCCTCAAAGTCGATATCCTGCTCCCGATATATTCGAGAAACATCTCTCATCAGTCTCTCGGTGAATCTCTTGAGACGACTCCCGAAAGCCAATATACCGAGCTGCTTAACAATATCCATAAGATATTCCTATACTTTAACTTCGGTTACAAACTTCTGGCAAGTCAATTTGTGAGCGTTAAGATATACCGCTTTACTTTCAATTGTCAAGCCCGATTAACAAGAATACAGGGAGATACAAGCCATGCCAAAACTTGATTTTTCGTGGAATCCGGAAAACAACCCGACCCTTTGTCGGGTATGGACATAATTGAATGATTGGGTGGGCGATAGATAGTTTTACGCTAAAAATATTCAAATCACCACAAAAGAGTACTATTCAAAAAAGCTAATTATCGTTTTCCAATTCAAACATAAGCTTGATAATTGTCTGCAGGCCTATTCCTGGAGATGTATTTCCCCGGCCCGGGCAATAGCGAATTTCGTCAGAAACGGGCCGATTCCCTCGTAAATTATAACCGATGAAAAAATGACCGTGCCGATTATTCCACCCATCTCCGGGTGGGATTCCGTTACGGTCAGCACCAATCCGATAGCCACACCGGCCTGAGGCAAAAGAGCCAAGCCGAGATTTCTATATATAATTTCGCCGGCGCCTGATTTTCTTCCGGCAAAAAAGGCCCCCAGGAATTTGCCTGTCGGACGAAGTATCAAATAGGCCAGGCCCAGCAATCCAAGGTTTCCAAGCTGCGCTAATTCCAGACTCGCCCCCGAAAGTACAAAAAAAGCGATATAAAAAGGCATCTCTATCTGGCGCATCTCGGCATATACCAGACGATGCATCATTGACATATTATTGGTAATGGCGCCGATGATCAGGTAGACCATCAGGTATGATATGCCGATCGTTTTGGACAGACCGATTCCGAGAAGCAATCCGCCGACAATTACCATCAGCAGTTCCGACATAATATTTCTTATTATGAATTGACACTTGTTTAAATAATATCAATGTGCAAGGCGGGTGTCAACCATAACATATAATCTGCTTATAAGCACAAAAAAAGCAGGGCCGCGGGGCCCTGCTTGCTTGTATTTTCGATCGTTGTCATCAATAACCGGACAGTGTCCAATCACCCATGATGCACGGTCCAAAATTAAAGTAATAATTAACCAGGAACGCGACATCAGCGCCGTCGACAACGGTATCGTTGTTAACGTCACCAAGGTGGAGGAACGGATACGGTCCGTTGCCGCTGTAATAAACATAGTCGATCATATAA
>PGXB01000024.1:0-4708 GCA_002838945.1 candidate division Zixibacteria bacterium HGW-Zixibacteria-1 | reverse complement strand
GCGCCCCGCATCGGCTCGTAACCACAGCCGAACGGAATCTTCACCATGCCCCAACCGCCGGTCGGACTGCCGCAATCGTAATCGATAGCCAGCGAAAGTTCTTCGCTGTATCCGGCCACGTCGGTGCCGATGTCGAAGTCCATCATGGCGCCCACATAGATGTTATTCAGCGCCCCGTAACGACCGCTGAAATCGTATTTGTAAATCGCGAAATTGTTCAACAACGGCTGATCATAAGCACCAAAGACCGTGCCGCAGGCATGGAAGCCCATCGTCAACGTGTCGTTCAGCGGAGGCTGAACGCCATTGTTGCGGGCATATCCCCAGTCCCAGCTAAGGCAGTTGCCAAGGGTGTCATAATCGCACATATCCTGAACCGAATCGACGAACGCAAAAGCAACGATTTCACCCAGAACATCCTCGTAACTCGCGCCCATGTCGTTGGAAATGGTTCCCAGCAACACGTTGGTGCGATGGTTCGGAGGACAGGTCTGGTCGTAGCAGTTCTGATCCGGAAGGATACTTTCCCAGTTGTTCGGGTCGCTGTGCCAGTTGGCCGCATGCATGGCAACTCTCGCAGAGAAGATCGTCTGCTTGCCCGGGGGCCGGGTGCCGATCTGCGGACCGGCAAAAGTGCCGAGGTCGGCATCAAGCAGCTTGGTCGAGTTGAAGACCAGACCGCCGTTGGCCGCGCCGACACCAAAGGTGAAATCGACATCGTCATAGAGACAGCCGCCGACGATACCAAGAAGAATCTGCGGAACCGCATAGGCGCCGCCGTCAATCCGGGCACTGTCAAGGAAGTAATCCGGATCGTTGGAGTAAACGCGCGCATACACCGGCGTCAGACCTCTCGGAACCTGGGTGCCGTCGATGAGAATATCGATATCGATATAACTCGACGAATCATTATAGAAGCCCTGGGGCGGAACAACCGTTCCCGGAGTCGGAGCCGTCAAGCCATAAATCCATGCGGGATAGGCATAGGCCGAGTTCGACCGGACGGACATCTTGTTAACCTCAGGAATCGCCGCCATGTCGTCGCTGAGCAGAGCCTTGAACAGGTCGGCGCTGGAGCCGTATTTCTCGGCAATCCGTTCGACGCGTTCCGGGCTGACAACATTGATCGAAACGATGTTCGGCGTCGTGTTGTTGCTATTGTCTTTGAGAACAACCGAATCGATGGTCAGCGGAGCGCCGCCGGTGTTGCCGATGGCGTTCGGGAAGACAACCGTGTGGTTGTCCGGTGACCCGAACTCAACCGGTGTATAGATCGTATACTTCGGCAGATCCAGACGCGGACGAGGCTCCTGCTCTGTCAGACAGAACAGCTTCTGAATGTAACCGACCAGGAAGTGGCCGTCATCCATCGAAGGTGAATAATGGTGCATGTAGAGTGATCCGCGCGCCATACGACGGTGGAACATATCCTGACCATTATCCGAATTGTAGAATGTCAGGAAGTCTCTGTTGTTACCAACCACATACCAGTCGGGCTTCTCGGTCTCGCAGCTGAGGATACCGTCCGCAAGCCACTGAGGCTGAATACCCGGGTTGGCGGTCGTGTTGGACCACTTGACGGAACCGCTGGTCTTGCTGAAAGCAACCGGACCGCGGTATTGGCCGGAACTGACCCAGCCATTCCAGCCGGTGTTGATAACATGGCCCGCGTCGATCGCCGGACCGTTGTAATCCTGAGCATTACAGGTGGCCGCCCAGTTCAAGGCGCCGGTGCCGGCATCAATGCTGTAGAAGATACCACCGCTCATATACGGCGGATAATCCACATACTGATTGTAGCTGCTGGCGGTGAACAGAGTCGGAACGCCTTCAAAGACATCGTAAGCAACGGTGCCGGTGAAGCCTTCCGGGCCACAGTTCTCGGGATTCAGGTTGCACAATTGCTGATTGGCAAACTGCCAGATGGTCGTGCCGGTGCAGGCGTCAACGGCAAAAATATCGCCGTTGCTGATATTGGCATCGATACCGACATAGATAACACTACCGTCGGTGCTGATGCCCTTCAGGATGGCGCCGCCCAGGCTGATCGGATTGACAACCCAGCCGGCATACTTGACACCGGTCAGGGCTACCAGAGCATAAATGCTCCCGTAATCATCGGAATAGACGATGACTTCAGTTCCGCCGCAATCCACGATCACGGACGGACCGTAGGTCATAAAGTGCTGGCTGTGGAACATGAAGTTCTTGGTCCAGATCATCGCGCCGGTGTTGAGATCATAGGCCGTGAAAGCCTTGGCATCACCGCCGGCCGTGAAGACCATCGGGCCGTATCCGGCAACATCATATACGGTCGGGGTGCTGTAGCATCCGGAACCGATTTGGAAACCGTCGTGCGGCTTGTTCCAGATTCCCACGCCGGTATTGAGATCGATACAGGCCAGGTAATCAAGGAAGTAGCAGACGACTTTGTCGCCGAAGATAACGGGGCTGTTGAGGTTGCTGGGCAGACCGGTCGGCTGAACATAGGTCCAGGCCTTGGTCAGGTTGCCCTGAGCATCATCACCGAGTGAGCTGACCGAAGCATTGCTGCGGGCGAAGTCGTGGGCCAGAGTGGGCCACTGGTCGCCGGGCGAGCAGACTCTTTCGGGAAGCGGGACACAGCAGATGTAAGCCTCGAAGAGGAAGTTATTATCCAGTCCCCAGTCATCCACCATGTAGCCCCAGTTGCCGGGTCCCCAGGTTTCGCAGGAGCGGGAGGAACCGCAGCTGCCGTCATCCGATAGGGTACAAATACCTTCTTCTATGGTCGGGGCCAATGATGTAAAGCCGATCCAGACATCCTGATCGAAGACAAAACCGTCGCCGCTGTATGACGCCCAGTAATAGGATGAAGCGGTCGGGGTCGGAGTCGTGATACCGTAATCGGCCGGGGTCAAAATCTTCTGGAACAGGAGTGTTCCCGGAAGACCGCTGCCCCCGTCGGTAGCATAGACGTTCAGTTCGGTATTGGTAGTGTAGCGAGGCAGAGTATATTCGTTTCTGCTCCAATACCAACGGACATCAAAGTTCTCCAGCCGGCATCCGAGACCCGACGGGCTGAACTTCTGATAATTACCGATATCGCCATAAACATCCGGCAGGCGCCAGAAGTAAGCGGAATTGCAATAATCATAAACCCACTTACAATTGTAGAACTGGTCCTTGCACATATAGGCGTAAATCTTGAAGTTGACATCAACTCCCCAGTCGTCCAGCATCGAACCCCAGACGCCCCAGTATTCGGAACTGCGTCCGGTTCCGCAGGAACCGTTGTCGGACAGACCTGCCAGAACACCGCCGGTGACATCATTGGTCGACCAGCCGACAAAGAAGTCGCCCGTCATGACCAGATTTAACGCCGATAGATCAATTACGTTGTAGTTCGGGAACCACAACAGCGAAGCATAGGGGATCGTGGTCTGGAAGATCACATTACCCAGATCCGGGAAGCCGGAGCCGTCATCACCCCAGACAAAGACGTCGAGGTCGCCGGCCACATGATCCGCAAAGTTCCTGTATGTGGCGACTCCTATTTCCATAAGCGTCTCCGGTCCTTCGACCGAGAATCTCATGTTGAAATAGTCATCCCCGTAAGCATCGGGTTGACGCCAGAAATAAGCCGTGCCACAGCTGTAATCCTGAACGTAGCATTCGGTGTACGGGATCAGACCGCAGCAGAGATCAACACCAATCAGGTGATTGACATCGATTCCCCAGTCATCAAAAAAGGAATAGTAGCTGCCGCCCCAGTTTTCCCAGCTCCGACCCGTACCGGCTGAACCGTTATCCGACAGGATGGCCAGCGTGTCGCCGGCGACAAAATTGTCGACGGAAACGCCGATGTGGAAATCTTCACCGTCGGTGAAGACGAGGGGGCCAAGCGAGGTCAGGTCAACCGGGACATAGGCAAGACCGGAAGTGGGCAGCGAAGCGAACGGAACCACGACACTGCCGAGGACATTACCGGGATCGGGCAGGCCGAAACCGTCATCAGCGTAAACGGTGACCAGCATATCGGGGGTGCCGAAGTTGGCGCCCAGATATGTACCGTAAATGCCGATGTATGTCGCCAGCAGGGTACAGGTGTAGTCTGCCGCCGGTGTAAAGCGCATACCTTGTTCGATATCGCCGTATTTGTCCGGAATCCGCCAGTAATAGGCCGCAGCGCCGCCGGAGTAGTCGATGAAGTCGCAGAAGTAGGTGGGAGGAAGAAGAGTCGTCGGAGTGGCAACCTGCATAATATCAGCGGCAGGTTTCTGGAAAGAGGGGGTGGAGTGTTCAATCGCGGCGAGATTCTGGAACCGAGGGGCATCCTGATTGACCTTTTCAAGTGGATTCAACCCTGTGTGGGGTGTTTCGGAGCTAAGAACCGCGCTACTAAAGGAAAACAATAACCCTAAAGTAAGCATCGCGATTATCAGTTTACTAAACATTTATTTCCTCCTTAAAATTAGGAAACTTGATATTGTCAACTAAAACGAGAGAATCAACCAAACCAATCTGATATAAATTAGGTCGGCAATTTTTGGAAAATCTTTGCCTTTCTAATCCACCAATGTTGGTATCACGGCCGCTTCCCAAACCCGCTTCTTGTCCAGGGAAATGCGAGTAATATGTTTCAGTTAACAACGTCATAAAACATTCCTATTTGGAGTAAGGAGTTAATCTTTTCTCATTATTAGTTCTTGAGCAAATAACTCCCAAA
>PGXB01000023.1 GCA_002838945.1 candidate division Zixibacteria bacterium HGW-Zixibacteria-1 | reverse complement strand
TGAGAATCTATAATAATACTCCGAGAAAATGTCTGGACTTTCAAACACCGTCTGAAGTATTTTTAGAGCAATTGTTGCACTTCAAATGTGAATCCACCACCAGGCATCTGACGGTATGACCGCGCTGCAATAATCGTGGAACAAGCCGTCCTCCGACATAGCCGGTTGCACCGAGAACCAGTATTGACGCCATCGCTGTCAACCCGCCTTTCCAGAAATATCAGCGGGATGATTCATCTGCCCGGAGATATTTTTCTCAAACATTTTCTTTATAACGGATGCCCGATAATCAAAAATTCGATCAAGCTGTCCTTTCACTATAAACCGGTGCATCAGATGTCCCAGGAACCCGAAGGGAAGCGCGTATCTGACTTTATCGGTTATTAAGGTTCCACCATCTTTTTCAGCAAAGCGGTGGGTATGATGCCAGAGAGCATAGGGACCCTTAAGCTGCTCATCGATAAATAGATGAGGCGGTTCATAGGACGAAATCAAGGTTCTCCAGTGCAATTGTATTCTCAGCAGCCTGATGGTGTAATCGATAAGCGCTCCCTGTTTCATTCGAATCGGCCCCGGAGTCAGAATTTTAAATCCAAGCGAAGGCGGGGTTATTTTTGAGAGATTCTCCGGCCTTTCAAAAAAGGCAAAAACATCGCGCAGGGGACAATCGATGAACTGCTCTCTCTCAAGATTAAATACCTTCATCTGCTCACCCATTTATGATGCCCGCTATTTTCTCAACATAATTATCAATGTCGAATTTACGCTTACAGCCGTTATAACTCATATACCGTATTTTCCCGAAGATATCTCTTTCGAACCACGGCCGGTCGTGAACACCGCCGATACTCCAGGCGATACCGGTATAACCATTGGGGTCCCGGCCATCAAGCTGGTATTTGTCATTCAAATACACGGCAACATCGAGCGCCTTTTCAGGGGTTGCCGACCATTCGAGAATCTTCTTTGCCCAGTACATACGCATGTAACCATGCATCCGGCCAAGTTTAACCATCTCCAGTTGGGCCGCGTTCCATAATTCATCATGCGTCTCGCCCCTCTCCAGTTGCTCCGGTGAATAAAGGTATTCACGAGGATCGGAGCGATGTTCATCGAGAGTAATTTTGGCCCAGTCCGGAAAGCCGTCATAAGAATCATATCTCGAATTATATTCGCAGAAGTTTTCGGCCAGTTCGCGCCTGATTATCAGTTGTTCGAGATATGCTTCCTGAGACTTCAGATTCTGATCGAAACGCTGCACTTCGAGGGTAATCCGCTGGGCCGAAATCATGCCAAAATGCACATACGGTGACATGTGAGATGAAACATCGGCATTGGGATCATTGCGCCTTTCATCATAGAGGGGCCGTTTTCGGTCAAGAAATAATTTAAGCGCCGTCAGCGCCGCTTTTTCCCCGGGTTCAATCCAGTTAACCTCTTGAACGATAGCGTTGACTTTAAGGCTTTTTTCGATGTTGTTCCAGTTATTGTCAGGATTGCCGGAAGACCAGGGGTGGCGATGTTTCTTCAAAGGCGGAAAATCGGTCAGATATTCCGGGAGAAGCCTCGTAATTTTGGGACGAATAGTATAGGCGGCATATTCCTGTTTATCTGATGCAAGCCAGACCGGAACGATATTATGAGCATCGACCTCATAAAACGGTATGCCTATTTTGCTTTGAACGTCATTTTTCCATTGCTTGCTGATCTTCAGCGGTGAATAGTCGGTGACAACGATCGAAATTCGGTGTTCGCGGATAAATCCGGGAATTTGCTCCTTCGGCCCACCGGTAAGCAGGAAAAAGGGGATATTGAACCTGGCCAATTCTTTTTCTACTTCCCAAAGCCCTTTCAGCATAAAGCGATACTGCCTGATACCGGCTTCAAGAAATTGCGGCACCAGATTGAAAACAACGGCCAGAGGCGTCTTTCGTTCCAATGCGATTTGTTGTGCAAAAAGCAGCGCCCAGTTGTCATGGACTCGCTGATCGCGGCTCATCCAGTACAGCACCGGGCCATTTATCTGTCCGCCTTTTTTCAGGAGACGAACCCTCGTATTATTTATAGAATTCATGGTGTTAGATGAAGCACCCCTATAATGACAGCCGGCAACGCGGTTTATATAAATCAGGCGGCATTGACGGAACGAATGGAATCGAGCCGGAATTGAAGCGACGAGAGATCTTTGACCAAAACGGCTCCGATCTTTTCGATGATTCCCCGATACCCCTCGGCAGAACGACCACCTACAATAATCTGCACTCTGACTCCAAGAATGTTGTGTAACTGCTCCAATTCATTTCCGACACGCGGATCATCGGCAGGATAAATTACGCTCAGCACAACGGCCCTGGCATTGTTGTGAATAACGGCGCTGGCAATGTCACCCGCCGGCATGTTGGGCCCCAGATAGAGAGACTTCCAACCGGATGCGGCGGCGGTTATATTGGCCATCAGGGCACCGAACTCATGCAACTGCCCGACAGGTGTCGTTATTATGACGAGCGGCGCCGATTCATGAGCCGAGAAGGCACCCGACATATTTCCCAGAAATGTTCGAACAACCGCCGATGCCAGATGCTCATGCACGACTTTTAATTCACCCTCGCGCCAGAGATCGCCGATGGAAGACATCAAAGGACCCAGAACCTGTTCGAGTAAAGCACGCTGGCTAAGGCCGACTGATGCTTTTAGCAACATCGATTCAAGACGCTCGGCGTCAAGGTCATTAACCGCTTCCAGACAAAGCTCACGATATTCCGAGCCGGATTTTATGGAAAGATCGACGTGGGCGGATTGCGAACCGGGAAGGCCAGCAACACTCCCCGATCCTATTAATCTGCGCAGTTCGTCCGTCGAAAGCTTTGCGATTTGACTGATACTTTCACCCGCCTTGGTAGCGCGCCCAAGAAGAATCAACCGTTCGATGTCCTCATCGGAATAGAGCCTCCGATTGGTTTCGGTTCTGAGCGGGGTTACGGCATTGTGTCGTCTTTCCCAAATTCTAATAAGACCGGCGGAAAGACCGGTTTTTTTGGCTACCACTCTGATCGGATGTTTGGTCATCATTATATTCCATAAAAAACTATTTGTTCAACTTTTGTCAATAATTAAACCAATAATTCACCAAAAAGTTCCCTATTAATCGTAAACATTCTCATTAGTTATCTATCTCGGTCAATTCTTTTGATTCCTTAACCTATTTCATACAAATAAATTACATAAATTTTTCAGTAATAAATAATCATTATCTCAACATAATTTATACATAATGGGAACATTTATTATACATATTTGGTTCTTGTTTATGAAACCTGAAAACAAAAAAAGGAGAATGAAATGAAATCATTTGACGTTATTTTCGCGATGCTGCTGGTGATCGGCGGCTTGAACTGGGGGCTGGTTGGATTGTTTAATTTCGACCTTGTCGCCACTATTTTTGGCAATATGAGTATGGTCAGCCGGGTGGTTTATATTCTGGTCGGCCTGAGTGCCATGTTTCAAATTACCCAGCTTAGAGCCATTCAGCGCCGGTGGGGCGTTGTCAACGCTTAATTGCAGCAGGATACCATAAAGAGAAAACAATGGTCGAACAGTCGTTACACTCATGGACTGTCAGGACAGAGAAAGAAACAAAGAAGGAGTAGATCATGAAGAAGCATACAATCATCACTTTAGCCGCAATATTTATTTTGTCGATGAGCGTGGTCAGTTTCGCGGGCCAGTACGAGACAAAGATGCCTGAAAAGAAGGCAATGAATATTGTCGAAACCGCCGTTGCCGCAGGGTCGTTTAATACTCTTGTGACAGCCGTCAAGACGGCCGGCCTGGTCGATGCTCTCAGCGGCGAGGGCCCATTCACCGTTTTCGCGCCGACCGATGCCGCTTTTGAAATGCTTCCCAAGGGAACTGTCGAAGCTCTTCTCAAGGACAAGGAGAAATTGAGCGCCATTCTTACTTATCATATTGTTTCCGGCAAGGTAATGTCCTCGGACGTAGCCAAGCTGAAGACGGCCAAAACCCTTAATGGCCAGGAAGTTTCGATTAAATCAGATGACAAGAATGTCATGATCGACAATGCCAGAGTCGTCCAGACTGATATAGAGTGCAGCAATGGCGTCATTCATGTAATCGATGCCGTCATTCTTCCCTCAATGGAAAAAGCCGAAAAGTAAAGAATGTAAAACAGCATATTTAGAGGCCGGGTTCAAAACCCGGCTTTTTTTTGCGAATTTTCGAACCCTGACGGAAATATTACCTTTTTCATGTTTATTTCGCTGTTGACATGTCGATCCCTATCAATATATTAGAGCCGAATATGGAGGAAATTTTATGTATTGTCCGAGTTGCAAATATGAGTATAAAGACGGTGTCGTTAAATGCCCGGAATGTGGCGATAAGCTGGTGGCTTCAGTGCCGACCGAGGACATTCCCGATTATTATGATATGGTTACGGTCTATACGACCAGCGACCAGGCCAAAATACTGATTGCAAAATCCCTGCTTGAGGATGCCGACATCAGATTTTACGCCAGCGGCGACGGAATCATGGATTTATTCAGTGTCGGTCGTCTGGGTTTCAATCCGGTCGTGGGAGCGGTCGATTTCAAAGTCAGGGTCGAGGACGAAGAGGATTCCAAGGAAATACTGTCAGGACTGATCGAGGATGATCTTGACGACGATCTGGATGATGACTATGATGACGAGGAGGATGAGTATTAATTTCCTTCATCGCCTTCCAGGGAATATTTGAAGCAAACCTCTTTAATATCCCCTTATTCCGACTTATTTCGGGGAATATACAGATCAGTTGTCTATTTCGTGATCGCCATTTCGGTAAGATAAAATTCGTGATTCCGGCGGCAATTGCCGAATTCGAAAAACCACCGGCCCAATCAATAATCAAAAATACTTGACATCGACTTCAAAAAATCATAATCATGACACAACAGCATTTGAAATGCATGGGGTGTTTTCGCTCTCAAGCTAAGTTAATTTTATCATAGTAACACAAGGCGGAGAAATTATCATTATGGATTTGGAGATACTATCAAGAGTCCAGTTCGGCGTGACGATCGCTTTTCATTACCTCTTTCCCCCATTGAGTATCGGGCTCGGCCTGATCCTGGTTATCATGGAGGGAATGTATATGAAAACGAAAAACATGATGTATCACCGCATGACCCGGTTCTGGGTGAAAATATTCGGGTTGATATTCGCTCTTGGCGTTGCGACCGGAATCGTCATGGAATTTCAATTCGGAACCAACTGGGCCACTTATTCGCGCTTTGTCGGCGATGTTTTCGGTTCGGCTCTGGCCGCCGAGGGAGTTTTTGCCTTTTTTCTCGAATCCGGATTTCTCGCCATTTTATTATTCGGCTGGGACAAGGTCAAACCCAGGACGCATTTCATCGCAACCATCCTGGTTGCCTTCGGGGCCCATCTTTCGGCAATCTGGATAGTCGTGGCCAACTCATGGCAGCAAACACCGGCGGGACACCATATAGTGCAATTCGGGGACGGCCTGAGGGCGGAGATCGTCGATTTCTGGGCGGTGGTATTCAATCCGTCATTCCTTGACCGGATATCACATGTGTATATGGGGGCATGGCAGGCGGCGGCATTTTTTGTTTTGAGCGTGTCGGCCTTTTACCTGTTAAAGAAAAAGCATCGGGAGTTCGCGATTGGATCGATGCGCATCGCCCTGATAGTGGCGGTGTTCGCATCGGTAATGCAACTGGTCACCGGCCACAGCAGCGCTCAGACCGTTATGCAAACGCAGCCGGCCAAGCTGGCCGCCTTCGAGGGACATTACCCGGCCAGCGCCCCGGCAGGGATGTATCTTTTCGGCTGGGTCGATGAAGAAAAAGAAGAAACCATCGGCCTGCAAATTCCCGGGTTACTGAGTTTTATGGTCGATTTCGATCCGGCAACACCGATCACGGGCCTGAAAGCATTTCCGAAAGAAGATCGCCCGCCGGTCAATATTGTATTTCAGAGTTACCATATCATGGTCGGCATGGGGATGCTTTTGATTCTACTGTCGCTCATCGGTATGCTCGGCTGGTGGCGCGGATTTCTTTTTCAAAAAAGATGGCTGCTGTGGGTGATGGTTTTCTCGGTTTTGCTGCCGATGGCGGCCAATCAACTGGGCTGGTTCTCGGCCGAGGTCGGCCGACAGCCATGGATCGTTTACGGCCTACTCAGGACATCCGATGCTTTGTCACAAAGTGTCGGGTCGGGGCAGGTGATAATTTCGCTGATACTGTTTTCACTTATATATATGCTGCTTTTTGTACTGTTCATATATTTGCTTAATGAGAAGATACAGGAGGGACCTGAGGTCGAAAGCGGCAGCGAAGGAGGGGCGCGGGCATGAATTTCACACTTGATCTGAATACAATATGGTTTTTCCTGATAGGTGTACTTTTTACGGGGTACGCCCTGCTTGACGGATTCGATCTCGGGGTCGGCGCCCTGCACCTTTTGACCAAAACCGATAATGAACGCCGGTTGATGATCAACTCGATCGGGCCGGTCTGGGACGGCAACGAGGTCTGGCTGGTCACGGGCGGCGGCGCCCTATTTGCGGCCTTTCCGGAAGTGTATGCCACTTCGTTTTCCGGATTCTACATGGCCATGATTCTGCTGTTGTTTGGACTTATTTTCAGGGCGGTGGCGATCGATTTTCGCTCGAAACAGCCGTCAAAGGTATGGCGGCAGTTCTGGGATATCAGTTTCTCGGTCAGTTCAATTGTATCGGCGCTGCTGATAGGAGTGGCACTCGGAAACATTGCTTATGGAATCCCGCTGGACAGCAGCGAAGAGTTTATCGGGACATTCTGGAGTCTGTTGCATCCGTATACGCTTCTGGTGGGAATCACCACTGTTTCGCTGTTTATGATGCATGGCGCCATATACGCCGTCATGAAAACAGAGGGCGAGCTGCAGACAAAACTTCGCGGCTGGATCAACCCGACCATCATTTTCTTTATCATTTGTTATATCCTGACCACCCTGGCGACCCTGCTTTACCTGCCGCACATGTCGGCAAACCTGAAAGCTTCGCCGGTCCTGTTTATCGTTCCGATTCTCAACGCGCTGGCCATCGCCAACATTCCCAGGGAGATTCATCATGGGCGCGAATTCCGGGCGTTTCTGTCATCGTGCGCCTCGGTGATCGCGCTGATGGCGCTGTTTGGCGTGGGAATGTTTCCCAATCTGATTTTGTCGAATCCCGACCCCGCCAACAGTCTGCATATTTATAATGCGGCCTCATCGGCCAAAACGCTGAAGATCATGCTGATTATAGCTATAATAGGCATGCCGCTGGTGATTGCCTATACGATCAGTATATATTACATATTCCGGGGCAAAGTAAAGCTGACCGAAACCAGTTATTGAGATAAATGCGCCGTATCGGGCTGCAATAAATCCGGCTTCCTCAGGCATCAACCTGAGTAAATACGCCTTTGGCGCAATAAAATAAAAGCCTTGATTTCAATTTCATATATCTTTAAATTTTAATTAAGAGTCAAAACGACAATCCTGAATATAAATTTCGGGCAGGATTATATCCGAAGCCGGAAAGGACAACAATATGGCCCTGTTGGAGTCATTTTACGAGTCAATCAGGGAATTGCTTCCCACCGGAATAACCCTGATATTAATTATCCTTATAGTTTTGGCTGTCAGGTATTTTCTGGACCGGCGCTCGGCCTCGAAAGCCAGCGGCCAGGTCGGACGCCAGTTGATAACAATCTTGCTTTCATTTATCGGACTGATAGTGGTGATAATGGTCATACCCGACCAATTTCTTTCCGAGACCTCCCGCGGCCAGCTTCTCAGCCTCATCGGCATACTCCTGAGCGCCGCGATCGCGCTATCATCGACGACATTAATCGGCAATGCCATGGCCGGGATGATGCTTCGCATTATCAAAGGTTTCCGGACCGGGGATTTCGTCAGGGTGGGAGATCATTTCGGCAGAGTTACCGAACGCGGCCTGTTTCATATCGAGATACAGACCGAAGACAGAGATTTGACCACATTGCCGAATATCTATCTGGTCACCAATCCGGTCAAAGTCATCCGTTCTTCGGGGACAATAGTATCGGCGGATGTTTCACTCGGCTATGATATCCCGCATGATAAAGTTGAGACGGTGCTGAAGGAAGCCGCACTGGCCGCCGAATTGAATGATCCCTTTGTCTTTGTAATGGAATTAGGTGATTTTTCGGTTACCTATCGTGCCGCCGGAATGCTGAGTGAGGTTAAGCAGATAATTTCATCACGATCAAGATTGCGGCAGATGATGCTGGATAAACTGCATGAAAACGGGATCGAGATTGTCTCCCCTACATTCATGAATACCCGCGCATTACAGGTGAATAAAGCTATAATCCCTGATAAATCGAATATTCAAAGCGAAATTAACGGTTCCGCAACTACCCCTGAAAAAATAGTCTTTGACAAGGCCGAGGAAGCCGAGTCGCTGGAAAAATTGAGCGGGAAGTACGAAGAAGCCGGTAAAGAGATTGAATCCCTGAAGGCACAGCTGAAAGAAGCCGGAGATGATGAGGCCAAAGAAAAAATAAAGAATCAAATTGACCGTCTTGAAGCGCGGCGAATACGCCTGGCGGAATATATTAAAACCAGGAATGAATCTACAAAGTAAAAGATGTCTTAAATTTCAAAGCAGGGGGATGACATTATGCCTCGCCTGATCAAAAAACTTTCCAAAAGCAGGGGCCTGAAACCCGGAGCAGTCGTATTTGTCGGCGAGCAAAAGGTGGAAACAGTCCGGATTCACATTATTGATTATGATGAAACCAATCTGGATGAAAAAGAGGTTGCGACGGTCGAAGAGTGTTTTCCATTCAAGGAAACACCCACTGTGACGTGGATAAATATCGACGGCCTTCACGACGTGCAGACTATCGAGAAAATCGGCAGCCATTTCGATCTCCACCCGCTGATCATGGAAGATATCGCCAATACCGGACAGCGGCCCAAGCTTGATGTTTCCGATCAGTACCTGTTCATTGCCCTGAAGATGCTTTACAACAATCCGGATAACGGCGAGATGAAATCGGAGCAGTTCAGCTTTGTCATCGGACGCAATTTCGTAATATCCTTCCAGGAGCGCGAGGGTGATGTTTTCGGACCGGTCCGAGATCGCATCCGAAAGACTCTGCCGAGGGCGCGCTTCATGAATCCCGATTACCTTGCTTATAGCCTGATGGACGCCGTTGTCGACGGTTACTTCTCGGTCCTGGAAGCACTCGGAGAGCGGATTGAAGCCATGGAGGACGTGCTCATCGGCAATCCGACCCCGGAGAGTCTGGAAACGATTCATGAACTGAAGCGGGAATTGATCTATATGCGCAAATCGGTCTGGCCGTTGAGGGAGGTTATCGGCGGGCTCGAAAGACTGGAATCGCCGCTGATCAACAGCGCCACCCGGGCATATTTGAGAGATTTATACGAACATGCGATTCAGGTCATCGACACCGTCGAAACATTTCGAGACTCTGTTTCGGGGCTGCTTGACATTTACTTGTCCAGTGTCAGCAACAGAATGAACGAGGTGATGAAGGTCCTGACCATTATAGCCACAATCTTTATTCCGCTCGGTTTCCTGGCCGGAGTTTACGGGATGAATTTCGATACCGGCGCCGGCCCGATGAACATGCCGGAGCTGGGACTACCCTATGGATATCTGCTTTTCTGGGGTCTGGCGCTGCTTGTCGGCGGCGGCCTCTTTATATTCTTCAAACGTAAGCGCTGGATTTAGCAGAATATTCTTCTTGAATTCGGAGTCATTTTCGTTTGTATAAAGTAATGAAAGAGTAACTAAATCCGGGAGTTTGCGACCATCAAACGATTGCTGAAAATATCGGCCTATGTGATCGCCGTCATAGCGGCTGCGGTGGTTCTGCTTTTTATCATTCTAACAACGCCGGTAGGGGAACGTTATTTAAAAGGAATTCTTGAAAGCAAAATAAGTGGATATCTGCAATTACCGGTTTCGATTGACAGGCTGGACACCAATCTTCTTTCGCGATTGAGACTGCATGGCACGCTTATATCAAACCCACGTCCCGGTGAAGACAATGCCGCGCTGTTAAGCATAGAGGATATCGACTGCCGTTACAACCTCTGGCGTCTTCCATTTAAGGACATCACAATCGAATCAATCAATATAACAAATGTCATGGTTCATGCCCGCCGTGACAGCCTGGGAAAATTCGGTATCACTATCCTGGACTCCATTATGGCGGCAGGGGAATCCCCCGTTAACAAGGAAGATACCGGCTCGACATATAATATTCGCCTTGGTAAATTTGAATTGCAGGGATTTTCAGCGGAATATAGCGATGACAGTCTGGCTCTGCACTCATACCTCGACAACCTGAACATCAGGCTTGAAGAGATCGAGGTTTCCAAATATGACATTACACTTTCTGCTGACAGCTTCCGGGTCTTCTATGATAGTATCCCTCTTACCATAAAGAGCATTTCTCTTGCCGGTAATCTTTCTGATAGAGATATGCGAATAAAATCGCTGAGTTCATCTATTGACAACCTTGATCTGACAGGCCAGGGAATAATTCCCTTCGACACATTGGAGAGCATTTACGCGGATCTTACCCTGTCAGGAAATCCTGGGACAATCGTAGATAAAATAGTAACAAGATTCGGCATTTCAAAACCGGAGATTGCCGACGGCTTCAGCATGACTGCCCATGTCACAGGTGCAATGGCATCACCCGATATTTCGGCGGATATGGTGATTCCTTCCATAAAAATAGACCAGATCGTAATTGACAACGGCGCTCTGTCCATGCGCCGTCTGGGCGATTCACTTTATTTGGATTCGATGCGCCTCCGGTTATTCGGAGGGAATATCGGAATATCCGGCATGGCGGCATTGGACACAATTCCGGGAGTGCAATTCAGACTGCAGTTTGAACAGTTTGATATTCCCGGAATGTGGAGCTCTATTTACGGGGAGGAAACCTCCAACACCGGAATCTTGAGTGGTGTCGCAGAAATAGCCGGGGAGGGATATAATATTGAGAATTGGAAGATTAAATCCGACTTCCGCGCAACCCGGCTTGCATACGAAGGCAAAAACCTTCCTGAAATGATAGGCACAATTTCACTCTCCGGTGGTGATGCCTTAATCAATATCGGTGACAGCAACATCGGGATAGCTGCGCGCGGACGGATAAGGGGCGAGATGCTGTCCGGCAATTTCGAAGCCTCAATTTCAGATGTAAGCCCGCTGGCGGCACTCTTTAATATTACCGAGCTTGACGGATCAATATTCTGCCGGGGCAACATTGCGGGAACAACGGAATTTCCGAAAGCAACGGCCGATATTTATTTGAGTCGCATGCACTACCGGAACTTCCCGCTGGACTCGCTCGATGCGCATGTTGAATACATCGACAGCGTCCTGCATATTCGGGAGATGCATTTCTCGGGAAAACTTGATTCCATCGACCCGGCTTCTCCCCCATTTGAAATCGATTCGCTGTCAGGCTCAGTCGATTACGGCGGCACCATGTCCGGCACCATAGATTCATTGGTGGGAACGGTGAAGTTTAATCTGCGCCAGGCCGGTTACGGAGAGTATAAGCTGGATTCTACGAATCTTAACGTTGATGTTAATGGACGGGACATTTACCTTACCGAAGGACACCTTTACAAAGATTCTCTGGCTGTCATCTCCAGCGGCAAAATCAATATTGATAATCTGCGGGGGATATTTAAAGCAGGTCTTTTGGATAATTCGACTGTTGTCGATAGTAACGCACGCACAGCCGGATTAATAGAAGCTGTCTTCGATATTTCAGACACGGCCAAAATGGTTGTTGACATATCCGGTCATGATCTGCGCCTGTCCCTCATTGATTACTTCTATCCAAGCACTTTTGACCTGCGCGGCACGGTGGATTTTACTCTTGATTTCAAGGGGAATATCGAAAATCCAGAGGTGCAACTTTCCGCAACGGTGACAGAGCCCGAATTTAATAATGTCGCTCTTGATTCGATTATCGTGCATACCGATTTGCAGGGCAATCTATTCAAATTGTCATCCTTCAACGCTTATGGCTTTCAGCAAAGTATGACCGGTAATGCACTGATATCCCTAATGCGTGACAGTACCGGTTATACAATAGACAGTAAAAGTCGTACAAGCGGGGCCGTCGGCATGAATAACTTTGACCTCTCCCTGTTGGAACCATTTATGAGTGAGGGCTCCGGGCTGGCCGGGACCAGTTCTCTTGATCTAAAGTGGGACGGGTCTATCGCGGATCCCAATCTTACCGGATGGCTGGAGCTGCAAAACGGCTATTACCGACAGACAGCCAATTCCGTACCGGTAGAAAATGTACACATTATAGCCGCCGTCAGAGATACGATATTAAGTATAGAAAAATCGGGCGGGACTATTCTCGCAAAGGATTTCACTGTCGATGGAAGCATGATCCTCTCGCAATCAAAGGAGGCAAGAACCGATATTGTTGTCAGCTTTGCCGATTTTGGGAAGTTGTCGGTGAAGGGGAAATTATCGGCTGACAGCATCGGCCTGACAATATTGACCGACAGCACCGATATCGCACTTCTGAGGCCGTTTTTTACGGACATCAGAGAAATAGGCGGAGTTCTGAAGGCTGAATTGATGATAAAAGGACAAATCGATGACCCGGATATAATGGGGCAGGTTGATATCAGCAGGATTCTACTGTGGCCTTCGGAATTGCCGGTTCCTTTTAAAGACGGTTTTATCCATGCGCGGTTCGATAAGGATAAAGTGTTTATCGATACGCTGGCCATGGTCCTTAATAAAGGAAGAATATTGGCCAATGGAAATCTGACCCATGACATGGGAGAAATAACCGACATAAATATGCGTCTTTCGTTGGACAGCATTTTAATCGACAGCCCCGACGAGTACATTATCAATATTAGATCCGGGCGATTTACATACCGGCGTGACGGTGAGTATTTCCTTTTCGATGGTGACATGGAATTCGGCGAGTCGCGGTTGACTGCCAATCTCAGGCCGCAGTCGATTCTCCCCTGGGCGCAATCGGTCGAACAGACAAGATTCGAACTGCCTCCTATTCTGGAAAATACACGGCTTAATGTCCGAATCCGGGAGAGCAACGAACTTTGGATCGACAACAACCTGGCCAGGCTGAAACTTCGTACCGAGCTGGGCATTATCGGCAGTCCCGGGCTGCCCAACTTCACCGGGCGGGTTAATGCCGAAGAGGGATACATGTTGTATCTCGACAGAAAATTCCAGGTCAAAGAGGGAACAATATATTTCATCGACCCCAACTCATTTAATCCTGAGATAAATCTGACTGCGGAAGCAACGGTAAAGAGCTATCAGGCCATGGAAGCAACCGCCTATCTTATTACCTTCTCCGCCAAAGGGCCGTTGAGAGAATTGGCCGTCGATATAATTTCGGAGCCGACGCTTGACAAGGCCGATATTATTGCCCTGCTGACGCTGGGTGCAACGCGGGAGCAATTGATGGGTAAGGATTCCGACAGCAAAGGCGCCCTGACCGAACGGGCGCAAATGCTGACCAGTCAAAAAATATCAGGCTATATTTCGCGCAAGATCGGAACCGTCTTTGGGCTGGATGAGGTCTCGGTTCAGGGCAATTTGTTCAGCATGAATCAATCGGCCGGCCCGCAATTGCTGGCTTCGAAAAAGATTACCGACCGCGCCAAATTGACCTACTCGACAACGGTTGGCCGGAGCAATGATCAAAGTGTACGCCTGGATTACCAATTGACAAAGAGGTTCTTCCTTGAAGGACAAACCGATCGGCTGGGGCGCTCGGCCCTTGATTTAAAATATAAGTTGAGATTCCGATGAAAAAGATTGTCTTAATCACGTTAAGTACGGCCCTCCTCTTTTTGATTCTATACCCGTCTGTTCAGGCTAAATCGAAGCTTAAGGTCGGAAATGTTTCATTCGAGGGAAATCAGATATATGATGACGCCCGCCTGATCAAACTTATGCTGAGCCGGCCCTCATCATTCATGCACAAATCCTATTTTTTCCCTGAAATACTCGAGACCGATATCGAAAATATCCTGAACTTCTATCATCAAAACGGCTATCTGGAGGCATCGGTTCCCGAGAAAACTGTCATCGCCGATACGGCGCAAAACAAAGTCGATATTCATTTGTCGCTGAATGAAGGGGAACTTACACGAGTCGAGGGTCTGTCGATATTCGGCAACTATGCTTTTGACGATTCCACGCTTCTGGCTTTCGTCAATCTCAAAAAGGGTGATCCTTTCCGAAGAATAAACATTCAGGACGGAATGCTGGCCATGATATCCCTGTACGCCGAGCATGGTTACCTCGATGCCACAATAAAGCCGGACATCAGGATTAACAGCGAAACGCATCTGGCGGTGGTCGACTTTACGGTCACTGAAAAAGTCCCGGCGGCGATATCATCGATTACGATTGAGGGATTGAAAGAAACCCGACCCAATGTCGTCATGCGGGAATTACTTTTTAAGGAAGGCGAAGTGATTCATTACTCGGCACTTTTGAAATCTCAACGCCGCTTGTACATGACCGGATTGTTCGAAAGCGTGTTCATCCGACCGGTATCGACATCCGACATTGATCCCGCCGGAAAAGACATTCTGATTGATCTGAATGAATCAATACCGAGCGAATTCAATGCTTCGGTCGGATTTGGCTCGGTTGATAAGGTCCGCGGACGAGTAGAACTGCTGACCACCAATCTTGCAGGAACCGCCCGAAAGGCGGGCGGGGCGATCAGCGGCAGTTTTATTCGCCGTGCCGCGGAAGCATCATTCACCGAACCGTACACTCTCGGCACGCGCTGGCGAACCGATGTCAATATGATGCTGGAGTACCTGATCGAACCGGGATACAATTTCCTGCGCTACGGCGGCCGCATGACTTTCGGGCATTATTTTGCCGAAAAGTTTTTTATAACAGTCTCATATCGTCATGAGGATTCCCGCCTCAGCCATATAGAAACACTCGAACAGCCGAAAGATTTCAAACCGAAAATCCGAAGTTTTATCTTCAGCATCAGCCGGGATACACGTGATAACCTGTTCAATCCCCTGCGCGGCACGTATTCCGAATGGACCAGTGAAGTGGCCGGGACGTTTCTCCAGGGAACCAACAGCTTTGCCCGTTCGATAGTCAGGTTCAAAATATTCTATCCCTTCAACCGTGAGACGGTCCTTGCTTCGGCGCTGGAAATAGGCTGGATAGATAATTTCCGCAGCGGCGAGGAAATTCCTCTCAATGAGCGTTTTTATGCGGGAGGTCCCAATACCATTCGCGGATTCGGCTATCAACTGGCCGGCCCGCTTCAGTACGACGGTGTCCCGCTGGGCGGAAATTTTAAAATCGTCTGGAATCTGGTGGAAGTACGCAGGACCCTGTATAAAATTTTCGGCGGAGTCATCTTTGTCGATATCGGTAATGTCTGGAGTGAAGCGAAGGATTTCAGCTTTGGCGATATTCGCCCGGCTGCCGGAGCCGGAATCCGAATCAACACGCCGCTTGGAATTGTCCGTCTCGATTATGGCGCCAATCTCGACCGCCGCGGCTCCGAACCGCGCGACAAGATATTCTTCAGCATGGGGCAGGCCTTTTAATAACGGAACAAAAAAGACCGTCTCGTTTTGATAACGGGACGGTCCTCCAAATTCATACAGAAGGTGCTACAAGAATGTCACCAGCAGGACACCTGCGGCGACGGCGGAACCGATCACGCCGGCCACATTCGGCGCCATGGCATGCATAATAAGGAAGTTATTAGGATCTTCCCTGGCACCAACCATCTGGCAGACGCGGGCCGAATCGGGCACCGCCGAAACCCCCGCCGCACCAATGATTGGATTGATTTTAGTTTTCGTGACAAGATTCATCAGCTTGGCAAACAGAACTCCGGAGGCGGTGGCAATCATAAATGATGCGGCGCCAAGAACGAAAATCTTAATCGAGGCCGGCGTCAAAAAGCGGCTGGCATCGGTCGAACAACCGACCGTCACCCCGAGAAGAATGGTGATAATATCAATAAAGGCGGTCCGGGCCGTGGCGGCCAGACGTTCGGTGACCCCGCTTTCTTTGAGAAGATTACCGAAGAACAGAAAACCGAGCAGGTTAATGGAACCGGGGGCAATAAAACCGGTGATGAGAAAAGCAATAACCGGGAATAAGACCCGCAACCGTTTACTGACAGGCTTATTCGGCTTCATGCGGATCAGACGCTCTTTTCGGGTGGTCAGCAATTTAATTATGGGCGGCTGGATGACCGGCACCAGGGCCATATATGAATAAGCCGAGACAGCGATGGCGCCGAGAAGATGCGGTGCCAGTTTAGATGAGAGAAAGATTGCAGTGGGGCCGTCGGCGCCGCCGATGATGCCGATAGAAGCGGCTTCGGTTTTGGTAAAACCGATCGCCAGGGCAACTATAAAGGTCAGGAAGATACCGATCTGGGCGGCCGCACCCAGAAGGATCAATCTCGGGTTGGCCAGCATGCATGAAAAATCGGTCATGGCCCCGATACCGAGAAAAATCAGCGGCGGATACCACCCCTGTGTCACGCCGGTGTATAATATCGACAAAACGCTGGCCTGCCCGCCATCGGAACCATTTTCATAAATTCCGATACTCATTCCGGATGCGTAAGGGATATTTCCGATGAGCATTCCGAAGCCGATTGGAATGAGAAGCAGCGGCTCATAGTCCTTGACAATTCCGAGATAAATAAAAACGCAGCCGATGATGAGCATGCTGAAATTTCCCCAGGTAAAATTACCCAGGGCGCCGTTTTGCAGAAACTCTAACAATGTTTCCATGGGTCGCTCCTGATAATCGGTTTCATTATTCGAGTTCGACCAGCGTCTGGCTTTCGCGAACCGTGTCACCGACCGCTATCGGAACATTCTTAACCTTGCCGGAGGTTGGAGCGGCTATCGATGTTTTCATCTTCATTGCTTCGATAATCAGCAGCACCTGACCCTCGGAAACAGTGTCTCCCGCTTTGCATTTGATCTCGACGATGGTACCGGCAATCGGCGAGGCAACGGCGCCGCCGGCCGCGCTTTGGACCGGACCGGCAGTTGATGGAAGCGGTGCGACCGGAGCGCCGGTCGGCTGCTGGGATCTGGTTCTGGGCCGGGGCAGAGATGATGCCGCCGGAAATCCTTCGCCGGCATCGAGCACCTCGACCTCTACTTCATATGCAACACCATGGACTGTTATCTTAAGTTTCATTTTATTCTCCTGAGTCAATCTATATCGGACATAAAAATATCGTTAAATTTTCACTGCCTTTTTTTGGATACGACGTGCGAACCAAGCAGGACCGCCCGCCCCTGCAGTGACCATGGGCCGCGCTGGGCATTGGCTGGTAGAATTCGACGGATACTTTTTATATGAAACCGTCCCTGAATCATGGTCGCTGCGGCGGTCGATATCAGAAGCAGGGTTATGGTATCGATGTTTTGTTCTTTCTCGGTCGCAGCCTCGCTTTGGGCGTCTTCATGTTTTTGCCAGGCATCATTACCTCGCCTGATTAATGAAACGGCAGTGGCAATGATAGTCAGGGCGGCGAAAACAATAATCAGCCCGACGACTGCGAGTTCCAAACCAAAACTTAACCACTCCGGCATAACTGAACCTCATCGATTAGAGCGGAATTAAACCGTGCTTTTTCTGTGGACGTAATTCGCGCTTGGCCTTGAGCACTTCCAGACATGCGGCCAGATACGGCCGTGTATCGGCCGGTTCGAGAATCTCATCGACCAGGCCGCGGCTCGCGGCAAAATACGGATTGGCGAAAGCATCTTTGTATTCTTCGAGCTTTTTTGCCATTTCCGCCTTGGGATCAGCCGCATCGGCGATCTCTTTGCGATAAAGCACACTGACTGCGCCTTCGGCGCCCATCACGGCGATCTCCGCCATCGGCCAGGCCACCAGCGTATCGGCGCCCATGCTCTTGGCACACATGGCCAGATAAGCGCCGCCGTATGCCTTGCGAACCACAACCGTTATCTTGGGGACGGTCGCTGCGGCATAAGCGAACAGCATCTTGGCGCCATGACGGATTATTCCGCCGTACTCCTGCTTGACACCCGGCATGAACCCGGGAACATCGACAAAAGTAACGATGGGAATATTGAAGGCGTTGCAGAAGCGTATAAAACGTGAGGCCTTGTCCGATGAATCTATATCCAGCACGCCTGCTTTGTGCATCGGCTGATTGGCAACAATGCCGATAGTGTAACCGGTCAGACGTCCGAAACCTATCAGGATATTGGGTGCGAAATGTTCCTGCACCTCCATAAAATCCCCATTATCGACAAAGCGCGTGATAATATCATGCATGTCGTAAGGCTCGCTGGAATCATCGGGAACAATATTGTTCATGGATTCATCCGGAACCAGAATTTCATCATGCAGTTCGGCTATAAAAGGCGGATCCTCGGTATTGTTGCTGGGAAGAAACGACAGCAGTCTCTTGGTGATATTGATGGCATCCTCATCATCCTCGGCGATAAAATGCACGACGCCGGAATAATGGGCGTGACTTTCGACACCGCCAAGCTGTTCGGCCGAGATATCCTCGCCGGTCACCTGCTTGATGACGAGCGGGCCGGTGATATAAAGCTGGCCCTCATGGCGTACCTGTATGATAAAATCGGTCAGGGCGGGCGAATAGGCGGCGCCGCCGGCGCACGGTCCGGCAATGATACTTATCTGTGGCACCACTCCCGAGAGCAGCACATTGCGATAAAAAATGCCGCCGTAAGCCGACAGCGAATCGACGCCTTCCTGTATCCTGGCCCCGCCGCTGTCATTAATCATTATAAACGGATCGCCGGTCTTCAAGGCGGCATCCATGGCTTCCTGTATTTTCCGGCCGGTCGCCTCACCGACCGATCCGCCGGCTACGGTAAAATCCTGACTGGCGGCATAAACCGGTCGATTGTCAACAAAACCGATCCCGGTAATAACCCCCTCACCGGGATATTCCTTATCGGCCATTTCGAAATGAGTGCACCGATGCTTCATGTACAACAAAGATTCGCGAAATGAATCGGCGTCATAAAGAAGCCCCAGCCGTTCCCGCGTGGTAAGCTTTCCCAGTTCATGCTGCTTGGCAATGCGCTTTTCACCGCCTCCCTGGACAAGTTTGTTCCGCTTCTTTCGCAAGCGATCTATTTTTGATTCCGCCATATAAACTACTCCGGCTAAATAAACAGTTCACTTTATCATCGGTCAGCATTGTATAAAATTTTCATCAAAAAGCAAGTAAATGCCGCCGAATTTGTTATTTTTTTCACAATCTATTCTGACTAAATTCAAAATGACAATAACTTTACGTCTTATTTCCGCAGTCTGATTATATAAATCTAATATCTATAACCGCGTATTTTTCGAAAATATTATTAATTAAGCTTGAAATGAAAACTGCCAGATGCGGACAACACTATCAATACCAATGACTTGCCGAAGTAGCAAAAAAGAATGCGGTGTTTGGGCCAAAATATACGCCCTCCGCAGGGTACCGCAGCTTTATTTAAAGGACCACGCCCATTTCCGGCATAGTCTCTCGCTAAAACTGCAACATGGCCTTTTCATAAGAAGTAAAGCCGGGAACACCCTTTCGCAGCGCCTCGCTCGGTTTATGGAAAGCGGGATTGTTATAAATCGTCTGAAGCAGCGCGTCCCTTTCGCTAGGCGCCGCCAGATGGGCTATTCCGACCGCTCGCTCACCCAGGCTGAGACCTCTCGGGTCAAAGGCCCCGTTTTCCGAAACAAGAATCACGGCGTCGGATGGTGTCGCGGTGGTGGTGATTCCGGCCGGTGCGCGATCGACAATTTTTGAAATTCCGTCTTTCGTCATGGATTTCATGGCTATAATAGCCACGCCATCCTGCGAATACCGGGCCGCCCTGATAAAATCCGACTGACCGCCGACACCACTGTATATTTTGCGGGCATCGAGTGAATCGGCCCAGATATTCCCGTGGAGGTCGACCCCGATGGCGCTGTTGATAGTCACCATATTGGGAAGCTTTGATATTTCGAAAACGCTGTTGGTAAAATCACTTGGCCGGCTCTGAACCGAGCTGTTGAAGTTCAGCCAGTCATAGTCTTCCTGACTTTCGGCCAGGAATATGGATGAGATGGCAAAATTGATATCAGGTTTCCATCGGTTGGTGACGATCCCCTGTCGCACCAGCTTAATCATGGCGCCGGCAAACAATTCGGTATGAATACCCAGATCCGCAAAACCTTTGCGAAGGATGGCCGATGTCACTGCTTCGGGCACCTCACCTATCCCATATTGCAAAGTCGAACCGGGTTCGGAACCGGAGCCGTCCTTTATATACAAGGCTGCAATGATGTCGCCGATTTTTTGTGCAACTTCATCCGGATCATGAACCGGGCTGACCGGCAGAGGATAATCTGTCTCCAGAAGATAATCGATATAACTACTCGGAATGGTTGTTCCCAGAACAAATGGCATCTGCCGATTATGCTCGGCGATAACAAGCCCGCCCTGGCGCCGGGCCGATCGAATGGCGGCCGGGACCGCTTCGACAGTCGTGCCCAGGCTGTAATTCCCGGCTGGGTCGGGCCCGCTAACGGTAAGAATAACGATGTCCGGCTTGATCTTCGCCAACATATACTTGGGGACATCCGAAAGATGCATCGGATGATATTTGGCCCAGCCATGATTTACGGCTTCCCTGGTCAGATAACTATTGAAGATGACCCGATGGGTCAAGGACTGGCAGCGTTCCCGGGAAAACAACGGTTTCAATCTTTCACCAAGCAGAAGGATACTGTACATTTCAACATCGGTAATGGAGAGGTCCTTCGCCAGATGCAGCAAAAGTTCCTGGGCCGCCGCGGCGTTTCCGGAAGCATATATTATGCTTCCCGGTTTTATGATGGCCGGATTTATGACATCTTCCGGTTTAGTGACTGTCTTCATAATGATTTATCAAAACTCCTTTTATAAATCAGGGCACTATTAACACCCATTATTCGCCGGTCATTTTATCGGACAAAATCGAAAACTTCACACCATTATTCCAAATACCACTTCGAAAAATATCGAATCCATGTTTTAACTCAACACTCGGGACATATATAAAGCCCTTTGACCGAAATGTCAAAGGGCTTCATAAATTTCAGCAAAAAATGGCCCCGGTCCGGCTTGAAAAAGGACCGGCTCAAACTCAAGCGGCTTTGGCTTTGTCCTTCTTATCTTCGATAACCTTTTCTTCCAGCGTTTTCGGCAGAGGAGCATAATTGAGAAATTCCATCGAGTAGTTCGCCCGCCCGCTGGACAGCGTTCTCAGCACGGAGGCATAGCCGAACATTTCCATCAAAGGAACCGTCCCATTGAGTTTTTGCGAACCCTTGCGGTAGCGGCGCATGTTGGATATTTTTCCCCGGCGGCGATTGATATCTCCGATGATATCGCCCATGTACTCATCCGGCGTATTCACTTCCACTTTCATTATCGGCTCAAGAAGCTGCGGAATCGCTTTATGGAAAACTTCGCGCATCGCCTGCTGGGTACAAATCCGAAATGCCATGTCGCTCGAGTCAACCTCATGGTAACTGCCGTCAATAAGCGTAAATTTCATATCGACCATGGGGAATCCGGCCATGAGACCCTTCTCGACAATATCGTTGAATCCTTTTTGAATCGCAGGAATATATTCTCTCGGGATATTGCCGCCCTTGACATGGTCCACGAATTCGATGCCTCCGTTCGGGTTGGGTTCAATGCGGAAGACGATATGCGCAAACTGGCCCTTGCCGCCGGTTTGTTTCTTGTACTTGTAATCATGCCGCACTTCGGCGGTAACGGTCTCGCGATAGGCCACCGACGGCTTTCCAACGGTGACTTCGACATTATGCTCGGTCTTCAGGCGGTCAACCACTATTTCGAGGTGAAGCTCACCCATCCCGGATATTACCGTCTCTTCGGTCTCATCATCAAAACGAATCTTGAACGAGGGATCCTCCAGAGCGACTTTATTCAGCGCCATTGCAAGTTTTTGCCGGTCATTTTTGCCGGCCGGCTGAATGCTCATGTCCAGAACGGTATCGGGATAATGTATGTTTTCCAGCAGTATGGGATTGTCCTCAACGCAAAGAGTATCTCCGGTGGTGGTGTATTTCAAGCCTATCAGGGCACAGATATCGCCGGCCTTGATTTCGGTAACATCCTGCCGGTCGGCGGCACGGACCCGCATAATGCGGCCGATTCGCTCGCGCTTCCCTTTGGTTGCATTATAAATGTAGCTGCCGGCCTGAAGATAACCGGAGTAAACCCGGATAAAGGTCTGTTGACCGACATAAGGATCGGAAATAATCTTGAACGAAAGAGCAGAAAACGGATCTTTGTCGGTCGGTTTCCGTGAGATGATTATCTCCGGGTCAGAGGCATCGTGGCCGGTTATAATGCCGCGATCGGTCGGAGAAGGAAGATAATCGACGACGGCATCGAGAAGCAGTTGAATGCCTTTGTTCTTGAAAGCCGAACCGCAAAAAACCGGTGTGATGCAGATATTCAAAACGGCATGCCTGGCCGCCCTCTTGATATCTTCAACCGCAATTTCCCCCTCACCCAGATATAATTCCATCAGTAAGTCATCGAAATCGGCCAGCTTTTCAATCATGGCACCGCGATACTTGACTGCTATCGGCATATGTTCGGCGGGAATTTCGGTCGGAATTCTTTCCAGCCCGTTGTACATGACCGCCGTCATGTTAACTAGATCGATGATGCCCTCGAAATTCTCTTCGGTGCCCATTGGCAATTGAAACAAAACTGCGTTGGCGCCGAGCATTTCATTCATTGATTCGTAAGTGTGAAACAGGTCGGCCCCCTGGCGATCCATCTTATTGACGAAAGCAATCCGGGGAACCTTATAGCGGTCGGCCTGGTGCCAGACTGTTTCACTCTGCGGCTCCACGCCGCCGACGGCACAGAAAACCATGACAATGCCGTCAAGTACCCGCAGTGAGCGCTCGACCTCAAGGGTAAAATCGATGTGTCCCGGAGTATCGATAATATTAATCTGGTGCCCGTTCCATTCGGTGGTAATGGCGGCCGACGAGATGGTGATGCCCCGTTCCTGCTCCTGTTTCATAAAATCCATCACCGCGTTTCCATCATGCACTTCGCCCAGCCGGTGAATCATCCCGGTGAAAAACAATATGCGTTCGGTTGTCGTCGTTTTGCCGGCGTCGATATGCGCTACGATACCGATATTCCTTAACTTATGTATTAACGACATATCCATCAAATATCTCCTTGTCAGATCGCCCCTCATTTTTTCAATGGAATCAACCAGAATCTGTGCGGACCGTCCGAATCAGTAATTTAAATACGCTCAATCCCGAAGAATAGAGCCGTGATAATATATAAACATTCAAAAGGTGTCAAGTGTTTCCTTAAAACAAAGAAAAATAGAGCGCAGGGGAATTCTTGTGCAATTTCATGTCATTGCACAGCAATGACATAGCAAATTTAGGAAAGTTTTCCAAAATCGTCCGTCATTGGTTAAAATGGCGGGAAAACAGGAAGAGCGCGCTTTTGCGCCTGCAGAGAGGATTCTTTACAGGTGCGGCTTAGTCCGGGCCGGAGTCATTTCCCGGCGTTCCAAACAGCATCTCCGGAAGACCTTCAATCGGCCAATGATGACGCAGGATATCTTTCAATGCACCCATTCTTTCTTCATCATTCACTTTTCTATAATGGTTGGCCAGCCCTGCAAAGCCAAACCAGTAATTTCGCCCCATATTTTCAGTGGTGCGATCGAGATACTTATAATCCCCGTACCCCCTGTAATCATACTTCCATATATTTTCTTCAAGACGGCCGACATCTTCCCTGCTGATCGAATCGGGACACAGCCGCCAGACCAGCCCGTCGAGCCGGCAATATTCGCGAAGTCCGAGCGGGACATTCTCGCCGAATCCGAGTGAAAAACAGATTGGCCTTTTCCATTTATTGGTCCTTATGATATCAATCACCACTTGATCCGAAACAATCAGGTACTCCCCAAATGAAGGCTGCGGCAAAAAGCTGAACGAAGCTTCATAGTTGCCTGAGGCAGCGACATGAATCGAATCACCGTCCCATATTCGGGGAGACAGGGCGGTTATTGAATCCTTCGTAAGGGACCAGGGTATGTCAGGATGATACGTCATCAGGGTATTCAGATACCAGGGGGTATTTAAAAGATGAATGTTTATTGTTGTAATATCCGGTCTGATTTTTTCAATCATCCGGGCATACCAGGCGGTAAAGGTGTCGCTGTCTCCGGCGGTAATTAAAATAGCATTGGGTTCGCATGATTCCAGAAGATTGCGCCCGAAGGAGTCGGCCGTATAATTATCATGCATGTCATTATTATGGAAATTCGCCCTGAACATATTTAAAGGCAGAATCAAGAAGGCCACAATGACCATAATAGCGAAGGCAATTTTTGTATAACGCCGTGATCGGGAAAGAAGGCGCGGCAGATAGTATAAAGCGACATAGACAGCGATTCCGACCCAGACGGCAATAATCATGAATGAAACCACAAAATGCCGATCCATCTCCCTGAAGAATCCGGCCGGAACATTGAGATAAAAAATGGCCCCGAAACTAGCGAACAGAAAAGCGACAAAAAACATCAAAGCCTGTTTGAAACGCCGCGCAAAATGAACGATCAGACCGATGGCGCCAAAGAGCAGCGGGATGCCATACATCCCCGAGAAACCGACCCGGGCGCCATCCGAGCCCAGTCCGATAAAGTTCCAGCCGATATATCTCAAATACATCTCCTTGACCTGATAGCTCCAGAACGGCCCCTTGCGCTCGAGCAGATCGAGGCCGAAAATCGAGATGTCGAACTGGCGAAGATTGACATAATCCCACAGGCTCGTCAGATTATCGGGGTTGCCGAAATTTATTTCAGGGTTCAGTTGAGCCCGAAACATGAGTCCGAACTGCATTGATATTCCCAAAAGAAAAACCAAAATACTGCCCAGCCAGAGTTTCCAATCGAGAAAGGCCCGCGGCCTTCTTATTAAAATCAGGACGATGAAAAACGGCACCAGCAGGAGATTGCTCCTGTGGACGCTCAGGTCGAGTCCCAGAATAAACGCTGCCAGAAGAAGATAATTCCCGCCGCCGGAGACATCGGCTTTCTCCCACCAGAGAATGACAAGATATATGAGAATGCCGCCGGTCAGGAGGGATAAGGTGTAAGCATTGGCAAAAGTCGCCTTGCACCAGACACTGTGCGTCAGGGCCAGCGTCAATGCCGCCATTATGCCCGCAAACATGGCGGCCGAATTCGAGGACGGCTCATTATTGCCGAAACTGCGGATTATTCGTACGGTAATATAGTACACGACCGCCGCCGCTATTGCCGTAAACAGCGCCATCAGAAGATTGATGGTCGTATGGGGCGAAAAAACCGGCACCAGCGTGGCCGCTGTCCGGCCGATAAGCTCCAACAGGAACGATCCCGGGGGGCTGGGGATTCCGAGATTATAGCAGCAGATGATATAATCGGCACTGTCCCACCATCCCGGCCCCGGCCACAGCGTAATCAGGTACACAATGAATGCCGCGACAAAAACACTGGCGGCGCCATAGTGCAAATATCTCAGGCCGCCTGCGGCTTCCGGCGAGTCGTAATAGGATCCGGGCGGCGCCTTACGGGGCAGCAGTCCGATTGGAGCCAGGATGACATATCCCAGCACCAGCAGAATCGGTGCGATATTCATCGTCCAGAATCCGTCGACCGGCGGTATCCGGAGAAGGATCATGCCCATTATTATTACCGCCAAGGCGACCCAGAGCGTTTTCCCTGGTTTTTGAATATTGGCCATTTGACAGACTATATATTTAATGGTGCAATTTGATTTCTTCAGCTTCGAGATTTATACGGTGAAAGAACAATCCGGTTCCTTATTCATCATCCATTTCCCGGTTCTCGTTCCACTTCTCCAGAACACCGTTGAACTTTTCGTCTATATGCTGATTGAACCACATATCGATAATTGATTTTCTGAAACGCCATTCCTTGCCCAGCTTGGCCGCCGGCATTTTTTTGTCCTGCGCCCAGGTGTAGATGGTCTGCGGCTTGACCTTCAAATAGGCCGCGACTTCCTCGAGTGTCATGATATCCGATTTCAAGCTACTTGCCCCCCTGTCCATCCTCGAAAATCGCTTTCATCAGCGAATCATTCACGACATCTTCATTGGTGTTATAGATTTCATTATTTTTACCCACACCGGCCGGCTCTTTGTCTTTGCCCCCCAGCAGTTGTTCTGCGGAATAAATCAAGGCGGTGTAGAAATTGCCCTCATAATGCCGGAACCATTCAAACGGCTGCCCCCGGTCGCCGAGAAATGGCCGGAAATTCCAGGCCAGCTGTATTCCGACAAAGGCCAGTATCACCACCCAGAAACGGAACACGACCACGCCGGTTTGCGGATAAATCGACTTGGTTTCGCAGGAATATTTCAGCGCCTCGACCACGGTCAGCATCCCGAATATGCCCGACAGGAAAAAGATGGCGATATGGAGCAACTGCAGGAAATAATAATTGCTTCCGGTCAGAAGAAAGATAATCACGATCGGCGCGAATGAGATCATGATCGCCGTCATCAGGACAAAGCCGGACAGGATAATCGAGATCATCTGCCGCAGTTTAAGCTTGGAGCCGAGAATGTACTGAATTATAAAAAATGCCGGGAAGCAAATGACCAGGGCCAGCGTGAACAGCACCGTCACTTTAACCCCGGCGGCTACAGCCTGAATAAAACTGTGATAGCTGCCAATTACCACACCATAGAGAAACGAAAAGAGGCAGACCATCAAATACTGGCTGATAATCCGCCGTCCGCCGCCGGTTTCATTGATTATTTTCTGGAAAAACTCTTCTTTATTATGAAGGGTCGGGAAAAACTCAAAAGATAATATTTTGCCGCTCATAACATCCCCCATAAGTTTATTTTTATGTAATTTAATTAATATTATTGTTATGTCAAGTATATTATTGTTTGTTGATGTTTATTATTGTTTACAATTTAGGAGAATGGAAGGTAGTGTCCTAATTTGAGGATTTTTCATTTGTATACTGCACATTTGTTTATTGTATGAATAGTCACAACCCCAAATAAATAATTTGTCCTTCGTATCATTTTTTTGTTGACAAATGATACGGCAATACTTAATTATATATTATGATACGAGTAAACCAAACAAAGGTGAAAATATGGATAGGGAAACTGCAAGAGAATTGATCGCCCTAATTGATGCCAAAATTGAACGCCTGCAAAAATCTAAGCGTGAGATTGCAGCATTAATAGGCAAGGATCAGCTTGAAATACCTATGGTCGAACCTGCCACGCTTGGTGGTTATGACAACGTCGGAGATTCGACACAGAAAATCTATGAGGCTATGTTGACTCTTGGAAAGCCAGCGGCACCGAAAGAACTCTTTGATTATCTCCACAAGACCGGAATTGAAATCTCTGATGCCAGAGTAAGACAAATTCTTATGCGGTGGAAGGGTCGTCTATTTCAATCTCCGAAAAGAGGTCTTTGGAGGGCGATCAAGAAAGAAGATTAAACAGAACGGGATTATCTTGTGCTACCAAGATAACCCCGAAACTTAACGTGCAAGTAAGGACAATGTTATGAGAAATCGCCCTTACATTTGTAAGGTAATACGGGGGCCACCATCTGTCAAGATAAAAACTAAATAAAAGGACTCAGATAATTCCCTATCTGAGTCCCCGGTAAATTTGTGCGGGCGTAGATCAGCGGAAAGATCAGGGGATTGCTAATCCCCACGTCGGGCGTTCGAATCGCCCCCGCCCGCATGAAACACCTGCCAAGTGCGGTCACACCTGGCAGGCTGAACACTAACCGCGCGGGGTAAGCCGCACAGTTAAGCCAACTAAAATATCGGCTTTCCCGCAAAAAAGTCAAGAGGAAAGTCATGAATTGCCTGAAAGCCGAAAAACAAGAAATGGTGCTGAATTTGTTAGTCGAAGGAAACAGCATAAGAGGAATAGAGAGGATTACTGGTGTCCACAGGGATACTATAATTAGACTTATGAAGCGTGTCGGTGAAAATTGCCAAGCTTTTATGGATCAGAATATGCGGGGACTCCGCTGTAAATATCTCGAATGTGATGAGATTTGGACTTATGTCGGGAAAAAGCAAAAACAGCTTAAAGTTGGTGATCCTGACGAATTGGGCGACCAATATGTCTTTATCGCTTTGGATAGGGAAACCAAAATAGTGCCTGTCTTTGAGGTAGGAAAACGAAACACATTTACCGCCTATTGGTTTATGCAAAAGTTGCAAAGGCGTGTAAATGGTCAATTCCAGTTGACAACGGATATGTTTCGCGGTTATTTAGAAGCGGTAAAGTCAGCTTTCGGTTATAACATCCATTATGCGGTATTGCAAAAGATTTATCATGGCGATGAAAATGGTCGTCGCGAAGGTTATAGCCCATGTAAATTGAGAAAGACTGAAAAAAGCGTGATAAGCGGAAAACCCAAACCTGAAAAAATCTGCACTTCGTTTGTGGAGCGGCAAAATTTAACAATTCGGATGCAATTGCGCCGTTTCTCTCGCCTCACTATTGCCTTTTCAAAGAGTCTTGACAGCCTTAAGGCCGCGCTAAATCTCCATTTTTGGCATTACAACTTTATGCGTTTACACGGATCATTGAAAATGACTCCGGCCATGAAAGCGGGAATTTCTAAAACTGTTGCAAGCTGGGATTGGGTTTTAAGTTGACTTTATAGATGAATAGAAAGATATTTTTTTATGGAACTTGATAAAAAAGATAGGGATGTCATTACTATCAAACGCATGGAGGGTAAGATAAAGGCGTTTTACCGCCATTTACCGTCAGGCGTAACTTGGGCTGAATTCCAGTATTTTATGGATGGGGTTGTGCAATTTTTGACGGTAAATGCCCATGAATGCGCAGACATTCCCCATAATAATAGTAATCTTTTTAAATATGAATCCATTACCCCTCGTTGGCTAAATAAATTTGTCATATATTTTACCGTTGAAGAGGACGACGAGGGCGAATACATAATACTGCAGGATATTGATTACAATTGACGGGGTCGTGGAATGTGTTTTCCACCCGTTATCTTGAATATTTCTTCAGCTATTTGCCTATCTCTATCTGTGATATCTTTACTCTGCGGTATTTTCCAATAAATACGATTATATGGAATAAAGCCTTCATTATCGGAATATTCCCAAATTGGTAATCCATGTGACCATCTACTGAGATCGACCGCCCGTTCATTTCTCATCGTTTCAACCCATTCGTTAATAATTGCCAATTCCTCTTTTGAAAAAACACTCATATCGGGTGAACGCAATGCAATGGGTCTTTGTTGGGGGAAATTGCCTAATTTTTCTTCAGTAAATCTTAGTTCCCCATTTTCCACCATTTCTGCTGAAACGGGAATCATTGAAAATGGTATTGGTCCATTCTTACCTTTTTTATACTGCGCACCCGTCACTGGATTACCAAGTTTTTCGAAGGCGTCAAAATCAATTGCAAATAGAAGTTTGTTCAGTTTGGTTTTGCCACTATATTGAACATTTGCATAAGATCGGCTAATATATAATATTAGCTCCTTAAGCTTTTGACTGTTTTGCCTAAACTGTCGATTTGGAAATTTGTGTCTCATAGCCTCGCTTATAATAAAAGTATAAACTTTTTTTGCATTTGTAAACAAATTTCTTAAAATACAAGAAAACATTTTTGTCTCCATAAGTTATAACATATTTTGTGCCAACTTGTTAAATTATTTATCGTCATATTAAATAACAATCACATCAATATCTCAAATTAGGACACTACCGAATGGAAACAAAAGAGGCGGCTAACATATTACATGTCAGCCGCTTACTTGATTTATTGACTTTTGGGTCGGTTAATCAGCCCACTGCCCGCTCCGATGGGGGCTTGAATTTGCTTTTTTTACGGGCCCGCTCGGCGATATCGGCCATGGCCGCAATCGCTTTGTCAATATGCGTTTCGGTGTTAAAAGCTCCGATTGCAAAACGAACGCCGCCATGAATCTTGTCGATTCCGAGCTGGTGATGCACCAGCGGAGCACAGTGAAGCCCGGTTCGGGTGGCGATGCTGAAATCGACATCAAGCATAATCCCGACATTGCCCGCCTCGATACCATCGACATTGACGGTCAAAGTCGAGAGATGATTTTCGAGGCTGTCACAGCAATAGGTTATGACACCTTCGATGTTCCTGAAGCCATCGAGCAGTTTTTTGGTCAGTTTCATTTCCTGGGCATGAATCTTCTCCGGGCCGCCCATGCTTTCGATCCAATCCAGCCCTGCTTTCAGCGATGCGATACCAACCACGTTGGGGGTTCCGAATTCAAAACGATACGGGAATTCCTCGAGATGGTACGGATACGCCGAGCGGACACCGGTGCCGCCGGCGCGGGTTTGCCGGATCTGAATTTTTTCGCGGACACACATGCCGCCGATGCCGGTGCTGCCCATCATCGATTTATGACCCGTAAAAGCCAGCACATCGACATTCATCTTTTTCATATCGATCGGAATAACGCCGGCGGTCTGCGAGACATCGATACCGAAGATTATTCCGTTTTCTTTGCAGATCCGGCCGATTTCCCCGATCGGCTGAACGGTCCCGAGAACATTGGAGCCATGATTGACCATTACCAACCGCGTGTTTTTCTTGAAGGCCTTCTTGATATCATCGGGTTCCATAAAACCCTGTTTGTTGAACGGCACATAAGTAACTTCGACGCCCGAATCACGCACCAGCACATTGATGGGGCGGATGACCGAGTTATGTTCGAGATTCGTGGTCACAACATGATCGCCGGATTTGAGCAATCCCTGAATGATCAGGTTAAGCGAATCGGTGGCATTATAGCTGAAACACAATCTTTGTGAGGCGGAATGGTCGCCGCCGAAGAAGGCGACCAGGCGTTTTCTGGTTTCTTCGAGGATGTTTCCGGCCTCAATAGCCATGTCGAATCCGCTTCGCCCCGGATTGACCCCGCATCGCCGATAAAATTCGACCATGAAATCATACACCTGCGTCGGTTTTGGCCATGATGTCGCGGCGTTGTCGAGATATATTAATTCTTCCAAAACTTACTCCAATCTTTAGGCTCTCTGTCAACAAACAAAGTTAGAAAATAAGCCAAGCTTCTAACTTTATCAAGCAGTTTCTTGATTGCCGATGGGGCGATGGTGATGAAAATCGGACTATTTATATCCCGCAAAATATACCGGTAATCTGGCAGAATCGCGTCTTCTCAATTATAAGAGTTGCATTTATCGCGGTAAGTGATTAATTTCTCCATTCAAATGCGGTATTATTTCTGATTCCGGGAGGTAAGAAGGACACTATGTTTAAGCCCCTGTCTGTTTTGTTTATCACAGCTATTTTTGTTTGCTCAATATCTTTTGCGGACGATAATACCGGACAAGTTAAAGAATATCCGAAATTTAAATTAGGTTTCTCTGAAAGATTGCGCCTGGTCACCTGGGATAATGCCATTACTCTTTCCGAAGAAACCAATGGAACCAACGCCTTCACCCGGCACCGGACATCGGTGATGGGACAATTTTATGCTAATCCCGATTTGGAACTGGCCCTGAAATTAACCAATGAATTCCGCTACTACTTTGTCCAGACTGCCAGGAAATATGGCCTCGATGAGATATTTATCGATCAGCTTTATATAAAGTGGCACAATAAATATTATCTGCCCGGGACACTGACGCTGGGAAGGCAGAATATCCTGCTGGGCGAGTGGTTCACCTTTATGGATGGGAGCCCGCTCGACGGCTCACGCTGCATCTATTTCAACGCCGCCCGTTACGATTGGAATATAAATAAAAACTGGCATCTGACATTGGCCTATGTTTATCAGGATACTACCGATGAGTACCTGCCGACAATCAACGAACGTCATCAGCATTTGATCGAACAGCCTGAAGAAGGCATTGTGGCCTACTTATCAGGTCAATTCCCTGATGGCAATAGAAAATCTGTCTATGACGCTTACTATATCCGAAAAAATATCAAAAGAACAACTCTCGGAAGTTATGAGTCAAGAATTAACACGGTCGGTTCGAGAGGGGAAATAAAGCTGGATGATAATTGGCTATTGGCCGCCGAGGCGGCATTCCAGTTCGGCAAATATATTGGAATAGATGGGCGCAGAAACCGCAGTGCGATCGGTACCCACTTCCATGTCGATTACAGTATCGACCTCGATGAAAAATTTCGACAGACATTGGTGCTGGGCGAAATATACTTAAGCGGCGATAACCGGAGTACGGCCACTTATGAAAACTGGGACCCGTTGTTTGCGCGCTGGCCGAAATGGAGCGAGTCATATATCTACACCCAGATCAATGAGGGCGGTGTCGCCAACTGGACCAATATGACATCAATCTACGGCCGCGTGATATATAAATTCGGTGACAATCTTAGTTTCAATCTGGATTATCATCATTTGCGGGCGATTCATGCGATGTCGGCGTCTTCCTCATCTGTATTTGGTGCAGGTATAAATCGCGGCCGTCTCATTATAGGGAAATTCAATTATCGAGTAGATGAACATCTGACCGGACATTTTCTCTGGGAATGGTTCGATCCGGGCGATTTTTATTTCGATGATGCCGACAGCTATAGCTGGGTTCGGGCGGAATTAATGTACAGCCTGTAGAAAAAAAAGATCGGGCCCGTTCAGGCCCGATCCCGAAATAGAGCAACCGTATCAATCAGGTTTTTTCGACAAGCAACTCTTTATTCTTCAAAAATTCGATTTCTTTAATGGCCGGCTCGACCTCTTCGGGCGAAGCTATCCGCCCGGTTATTAAAGCCTTGAACTTCATCCTGATGGAATTGAAGATGAGGAACGATGCGGGAAGAATTACCAGCAAAATAAATGTCCCGAAAATCAAACCGTAAGCCACTGAAACCGCCATGGGGATCAGGAATTGTGCCTGCCGGCTGGTTTCCAGAATCAGCGGCGCCAGTCCAAACGCGGTCGTAAGAGTGGTCAGCAGAATCGGTCGGAGACGAGCCAATCCGGCCTGATAGACGGCATCGACCACTTTGCTGCCTTCACGCAATTTGCGATTGATTTGATCAACAAAGACGATGCTGTCATTAACAATAATACCCGAAAGGGCAATCATCCCGATAGCCGAAAGAATATTGACCTGAAAGCCGTGAATACCATGACCCCAGATGGCTCCAAGAATACCGATTGGAATCAACGAGAAGATCATAAGCGCTTGGGCCAGCGACCGGAAGACCAGGATGACCATGATAAGCATTATCAGCAGTGCGGTCGGAAAAGCAATCATCATCGATTTTTGCATTTTCCCTTCTTCGCGGGATTGCCCCTCGAAAGAGGCCCTGACTCCGTCAACCAACCCCATTATTCTGGGCAGGACATCTTCGTTTATTTCGGCCAGGATAGGCGGCAGGTCTTCATTGACATTTGTCTGGTTGGCCTCCACCCTGATTTCGCGTTTGCGATCAAGATGGCTGATACTGGTGACACCGCGTGCAATCGTGTATTCGGCTAATTCACTGAAGGGATATTCGGCACCGTTGGGGGTTCTGATTCGCATGTTGTCGAGATTGCTCAGTGATGAGCGATCCTCCGGTCGATAACGCACCCAGACCCTGATTTCATCGCGGCCCCGCTGGATACGCTGGATTTCCTTGCCGAAGAAACCCTGCCGCACCTGTCCCACGATATCTCCCAGATCAAGACCAAGTGCAAAGGCGCGGGGTTTGAGGGTGATATTGACCTCGCGGCGCCCTTCCTCATCGGTGTCGGTGATATCCTTCAGCGAACTGAAATTTTGCAATTCTGCCTTGAGCAGATCACGCGCCTTTAATAACTGCTCATGGTCATTACCCAGCAGGCTGATAGAAACCGCTTTACCGAAACGGCCCCTGTCGCCGAATGTTATTTCCTCGGCCTCGGGTACCCGGCCGACCGCTTCCCTGATGCGGTTCGCGATCACATAACTTTCAGTGTTGCGGACTTCTCCATCAAGCAACTGACAGGTAAGATTACCCGTATGACTGCCGGTCTCGCCGAAATCATTGGCGCCGATCTCGCGCTTGATCCCCAAAATAACATCCTGTCCGTCGGGACGCTCGCTCTTCATTTCCTCATTAACCTGCCAGCAGACTCGCTCTATCCTTGCCAGAAGAGAATCGGTGTCCGCTTCCTGGCGGCCCGCCACCAGAGTTACATTGATGGGAATGGTGTCGGAATCGACATAGGGAAAGAAAGTCGTGCCTATAAAGCGGCCTCCGAGCAATCCGATTGTCAACATCACCATCGCTACCGGCAGGACGACGGTAATCCATTTGTACTGCAAAGCTGTCCGTAATGTTGGCGCATATATTTTGTTGGTCAGGTAGTCGATGCCCTTTTCGATCTTCGCTCTCACTCCGGAGACCTTCTGACCACGATTCAATGCCTTTGAATGAGCCAGGTGCGAGGGCAGAATAAAAAAGGCTTCAAAGAGTGAAACCAGCAGTGAGGCAATTACCACCAGCGCCATTTGCCACATGAATTTGCCCATGATTCCCTGGATGAAAAAGAAAGCGGCAAAAACCACTATCGTGGTCATCACCGAGGTGATAACCGGAGTGGTCATTTCCAGTGTTCCATCGATCGCCGCTCTCAGAGCATTTTTACCCTTCTCGTAATGAACATATATATTCTCACCGACCACAATACCGTCATCAACCAGAATACCGACGACAATAATCATCCCAAACAGTGAGATGACATTAATGGTGATGCCCATCGCGGTGGCGATAATAAACATTCCGGCAAATGAAAAAGGAATACTGACGGCCACCCAGAACGACATTCTCAGGTTCAGAAAAATCCCCAGTGCTATCATTACAAGAATCAATCCAAATATACCGTTCTTGACCAGCAATTCGATTCGCTGACGCAACGGAATGGTCCGGTCATCAAGAACCTCGGCTTTGACATTCCCGTGGGTGGCATTAAAATTATCAACCTCGGCCCTGGCCACATCGGCGATGCCCAGAATATCTTCCTGCTCGGTCTGGTCGATATTGAGAACGAGGGCGGTACGATTGTTGAAATAAGTCTTATCGGGAATATCTTCCCACTTTTCGCTGACCTTCGCGACATCCCTAAGACGCACAACCGTGCCGTCGGGATTTCCCCTAACAACGATATCCTGCAACTGGCCGGCATGATATTCCCGCCCCCAGGTTCGGATTAATATTTCTTCGTTATCGGTGTCGAATTTCCCGCCTGATATATTAATGTTGGCATTGTTGACGGCTGCGCTAATTTCATCAAAAGTCAATTGATAGCGGCGCATATCCGTTTCCGAAACTTCAATAGAGAATTCCAGATCGGGTAATCCCGAAATGGAAACCTGCGTGATTTCGGGAGATTCCAGAAGGTTGTCGCGGAATTCCTCGGCAATATACTTAAGATTATAGAGATCGGTGTCGCCTGACAACACGACCGACAGCGAGCGGCTACGGAATTTCTGGGCAAAGATAAGCGGTTTTTCGGCGCCAATCGGGAAAGAGCTGATGGCATCGATCGCGTTTTTGACGTCGTTGGTAACCTTATCGATATCAGCGCCATATTTTATTTCGACTGTGACCGATCCAAAATTTTCTTTAGATACGGAAGTCACCCGCTCGACCCCATCAAGGCCGTCGAGTTGCTCTTCTATTTTGAGGACGACCCCCTCGGCGACTTCATCCGGCGAAGCGCCGGGATAAATAACCTGGACCGAAATTGTATCCGGTTTTATTTCCGGGAAAAAGGAATAACGTATTTGACCGAAGGCTATCAGTCCGAAAATCATTATACTGAACAGGAGAACGGTCGGCCAGATGGGATAGCGAACCAGAAACGATATGATTTTATTCATTACTGACTCCGCTCCGGCGATAATTCTTCCCTGGGCAGTGCCGGCATGCCGGGAGCCACGCCTTGCATAAGATCAACCACCACCGTATCGCCTTCTATCAATCCATCGGAGATTATGATAGTATCCCCTTCCTTGCGAGCAATGGAGACTTTTCTGGCGGTGAGGGCTCCATTCTCGATCAGATAGACCAGGCTGTCACTGTATATGGCATGGCGCGGAATCGAGACTGCGGGATAAATTTCGATACCGGGGATGGTTGCCGTAAGAAATACCCCGTCATATAGGGGTGTCCCATTATTTTGTCGAACCACAATATAAATCGGGATGGTTTGGGTCCGCTGATCGATAACGCTGCCGATACGACTGATTGTCCCCTTCCAGGTTCCTTTTATGCTGCTTGAGGAAAGCGCAACCGGGGTCCCTTCTTTGAGCCATTTGACTTCATCCACCGTCACCGGCAGCTCGACTTCAAGGTTTTCCAGATTGATAATTTGTCCCAGATGACTGCCGCTTCGGGCGGTTGAGCCGACCCGCATATCGGCGGACACTATTGAACCATTGAAGGCGGCATAGAAATAATGTTTTTCAAGGGTAATCTCCATGTCCTTTATCGAATAGTATAATTTATAGACATTGAACCGCGACAGGAGCAGTCTGATTCTTTGATTATCGGTTTCAGGAAGTGGCGCCATCCGGCTCTCGAAATCGCAGGCATCGAAATAATCCCGCCAGACTTGATATTCGCTGGGGAAATCCGACTTAATCTCGGCCAGAACATTTCCAAGGGCGGAGAGGAAATCACTTTTGGCGCTGTTTATATCGAGCCTGATCTGGCGATCATCAATTTTTAACAAAAGATCGCCCTTTTTGAATGATTGGGCGGGCCGAAACGGGATATTTCCGGGCATCAAAGTCCCGACCACCTCGCTGTAAAGATCAACCGGCTGGGCACTGACTACTTTTCCCAGCCCGGAAACAGTGGTAACAATTCGCTCCGGGTGCGCCACCAATATCTCAACAAACTTCGGGCGAGCTTCCGGCGCCCGTCTGGGCACATCGGAGCGCATGCTTATAAGAATCATCATTGCGGCAAAGCCGCCGGCCAGGATAAGAACGGGAATCAAAAAAATAACTCTTTTTTTCATTTTATAACCCCTTAAAATTTTTCCGCATGGACAACATAGGCCCCCGGGGACTAATATTCTAGGAACAGTAATTCTCCTATAAAGTTCGCAAAATTTTTTCAAAAATTATTTAAACAAAAAGTGAAATTGGGATGCACTCTCGGTCATTCAAAAATATTCAAATAGGTGCGATACCCCAAAAAGCCCATCTCCCGGGCTGGTTCCTTATGCAACAATTTGCATTCATCCGGGAAGAAATATTATGCCTTGCTGCTTAAAAAGAGGGCCGAAGCCTTTTTTTTGTTGCTTTTATACGATTTATGTATACTTTGTCTTTAATGGGATTGGATTACCGGATATTGCATCGCTTAAAAAGCTTCTTTGTTTATAGCCCGCGCTGTTAGCAGGTTTAAAAAAATATGACTCTTAAATTTATCTACAATATAGACTTCATTGTCTATGCAAGTGATTATTTAAACTGATATATAGGAGGATTTAAATGGCATGATTCTGTCCTGACTCTAACCACAAACCACAAATATCAAGAGAGGACTTAAAGATGAAAAAGCTATTGATGCTTCTTTCCATTTGCTGCGTCCTGTTGCTGGTTTTCGGGTGTAGCGAATCGCCCCGGGTAACCGAACCCACCGGGCAGACATCCTTAGGAACTCTGGTCCAACGTCCGCAATTCATTGAAAACCGCCCTGAATCGGTTATTCAGCAGCACATTCTGGCCACATCGACCTCACTTCTGGCCGAGAAGAGACCTCCTAAACCCCCACCGGATACAACCCCGACCGGTGATGATCCGAATCCCAATCCGGCGCATAAGTATGCCTATATTGTCGGTATCGCCGATTATGACGGGACTGTCAACGATTTGCAGTATCCGGATGATGACGCGATGGACATGAAGGCTTATTTCCAGAGCCAGGGTTTCAGCATAAGAATGGACCTGAACCGCAGCGCCACTGCCGATGCTATTGTTGCCGGCCTTCAATGGCTGGTGGCTTCGGCCCAGCCGGGCGATGAAATTCTCTTTTCATATTCCGGTCATGGCGGCAAAGCGCCCGGTTACGGTTCCAGTATTATATCGACCGACCTTTACTATGTCACTCACGGCTATGTCATGCAGATTTTCAACTCGGCCAATTGCACCAAGAAGCTGGTTACGCTTGACGCCTGTGTGATCGGTGATTTCAATTCCGATTGCCAAATCGGCTCAATTGTGGCAACCGCGTCAAACAAGACCAATTCTTACGATGCCCCCGATTTGAAAAACGGCGCCTGGACATATTACTTCGTCGAAGCCGCGGCCGGTCTCGGCTACCCGTATGCCGAAGATGTCGCGACTTATGCCGAAGACGGTATGAGGGCCTGGGCATCACAGTATAATCTGAATGTCAGCCCCAAGCATACCGATAAATACACCGGAATGTTTGACATGTAAAAAAGGGATTGGCTCGAAAGGGATCAATAGCTTGTAAACAAAAACCGCCTAATTTGACTGTGAAGAGGTAAAAGTAATGAAAAAGCTGTTTCTGCTCTTTGCTCTTTGTTGTTCACTCCTGCTTATCTTCGGATGCAGTGAGACTCCTCAGATCACCGAACCCACAGGTGATGCAACCATAGGCGTAATGGTCCAGAGACCTCAATTCATTGATAGCCGTCCCCAGACGGTGATCGAGCAATTCACCCTCAACTACACTGAGTTGGCGAATCAGATCTACAAAAAACCCACCCCGCCGCCGCCGGATACAGGCGCAGATCCTAATCCCAATCCCCCTCATAAATATGCTTATATCGTCGGCATTTCCGATTATGAAGGAACCGCCAACGATCTGCAATACTGCGACGATGACGCCATTGATATGAAGGCATATTTCCAGAGCCAGGGCTTTACTTGCCGGATGGATCTGGACCTCAATGCCACCGGCGATGCCATCACTGCCGGCCTGCAGTGGCTGATTGATAACGCTTCGCCGGGTGATGAAATCGCGTTCTCTTACTCCGGGCACGGAGGAAATGCGCCATCCTATGGATCAAGCCTGATTTCAGCTGATTTGTACTATGTCACACATGGCTATGTCATGTCCTATTTCAATGCCATCAATTGCAGCAAGAAACTGGTCACGATTGACGCCTGTGTGATCGGGGATTTTCATGATGATGTGGTAAGTGGTACTTTTATGGCGACCGCTTCGGATGGATCCTATTCGTACGATGTTCCCGCATTTGAGCACGGCGCCTGGACATATTTCTGGCTTATCGGGGTCAACGACCTCAATAAGATTTTTGCCGAGGATGCCGCCGTTTATGCCGAAACCGAAATGAAAGCCTGGGCCAAGCTTTATCATGTCAGAGTAACCCCCATTCATACCGATATGTATGATGGTATGTTCGATATGTAAGCAATACCTTTAGCTTAAAAATAAAAAGCCCGTCATCGTGACGGGCTTTTTATTTAATACTTTTATCGCCAGAATATTATGATTGGAATATGTAAAATCGCCCAGATGCCATAGCGGACGGCCGTTGACTTCCTGGTGGTTTTCGAGAGCGCCCCGAAATAAATACCCTTCATTATCGTATTACTCATCATCGAAACCAGAATGGCCGAGACGATCAATGCCTGCACCTGCGTCGACTGCTCGACCAGCGACAGAATAAAAGGATCGATATCGGTCACACCGATAAGGCCGGCCAGGGCCAGAATTCCGGCATCACCGTAGAACCGCTGCATGAGGATGGTCGCCACCGACATCACTACAAAAAGCGTGGCAAAAATCAACGCCGGCTTGATTTCGAACGGGTTGCGAAGAGTGCCCACTTCGGTTTTGCCGGTCGAAATTGAGCTTTTTTGTATGGAGAGCAAAAATCCGATGGCCGACAATACCAGCATCTGCCACCAGATATATTCAACAAACTGCGGCCGGATCAGCCAGACAAGGACCAGTATCCGCAAATACATGACGCTTCCGGCCAGAATCGATGCCTGCAGGGCACGGACAGCCTGATTCGGATGCTGCTGGGCGATACGCCCGACCGCAATGCTCACCGCGGTGCTGGAAACAATCCCGCCGAGCAATCCGGACAGCCATAAACCGATCCGGCTGCCGAATTTCTTGGTCAGAAAATAACCGGCAAAACCGATGGCCGATACCAGCACGACAATTTGCCAGATATTTCTCGGGTTAAGCCGGAACTCGGTGTAATCCTGATTCGGCAGAACCGGCATGATAATCAATGACACCAACAGGAATTTGATGACCGCCAGAAATTCGGCCTTGTCCAGCTTCTCCACATAGCTTTCAAGCTCGGCCTTTTCGGAAAGGAGAAAGGTCCCGATAATTCCGAGCGCCATCGGCACCCAGATATCGCCCAGAAGGCAGAGCGCGCCGATAACAAAGGTCATCATGGCGGCCACTTCGCTGGTCCAGCCGACATGCCCGGTTTTGAGTTTGGCCAGATATCCGACCAGCGCCAGCGCGCCAAGCGCCAGCATGCCCATCGGCAGCGCCCACGGAACATTGACACGCACCAGCCAGGCACAGCCGAAACCGTAAGCACCGATCAGCGAATAGGTGCGCACCCCGGCAAAGACGATCCCCTTGGTCTTGAACCCGGAACTTTCGCGCTCGAGACCGATCAAAAACGACAACCCCAGCGCGATAAAGAACCTGAGCGAATATGGCAGTGTTAAATCTTCCATAACTTTCTAAAACTATCTAATAAATAATTATCAAAAAAACTAAAAAAAACTAAAAAGCCAATAATTTAAAATATCCGTCCCACACTATACTTTCGACAACTTTTTTCAATTCTTTGGCGTCGGTTTGATTACTCAAATAATTCGTGCACGGCCCGCCGCGGCGGATCCACAGGCCTACTGAACTTCCAAGAGAAGGCTCTGCCTCTTCTTTTGTATGTCACTGCTGTACATGTGATCGGCGTTCGCCGCGGCGAACGCCGCGGTCGGTCTGAGGACCGACCGATCACAATACCATGTAACATACCCCCATTACAAAATCACTACCAATTTGATGGTAATTCCAACCGGGGGGTATTATAGAGGAGTGTTTCTTTTTTATGGCTATGAGTGTGTCAAATCGCAAGGGTGCCCCACCCGCCTCGGCGGGCTGTGGGTTGGTATGCTATGGCAATAAGCCTCATATTCGTGAGTGTCCCACACTGGTTGACCGTCTTTCAATTTTTGCCGGGGAATGGGCCGTTGAATTTTTTAAAAAAGCAAAAACAAAGCCAATTTCGTATAAGCGGATGAGAGTTAATATAGTCCAAATAAATTCACCTGAAAATCGTCGCCCCAAAATGACAACTTGATGTCAATCTTGATGATTTTGTGTGCGGCTCCACATCCACCCATCGGCTGGTTGCGTTGCGCCCTACCCGCAGAGGACGGCGCCGCCGTTGACATTAAGAATCTCGCCGACCACGAAAGTCGATAAGTCGGACGCCAAAAACAATATCGGGCCGGCCAGTTCTTCGGGCGTGCCCACCCGGCCCATGGGGATCAGTCGCAGAATATCAGCGACCTCATCGCTTTCCAGCGATTCCCGGCTCATGTCGGTATCGACCCATCCGGGCGCGACACAGTTAACCCGGATATTGTGCATGATCAGCTCCGGCGCCCATGATTTGGTCAGGGATATAATGGCCCCTTTGGAAGCGGCGTAAGGCGAGTGAAAAGCTTCGCCGCGCTGACCGGCGGTCGAGGAGATATTTATGATATTGCCCGATTTCTGCTTTTTCATGTGCGGCACCACCGCCATGGTGGGATAGAAAGTGCCGAGCACATTGATATCAAGCGTCGCTTTCAGCCGGGCTTCGTCCATGCCGTCGATGGCATTGTATTCCCAGATACCGGCATTGTTGACCAGCACATCGATCCGCCCGAACTTGCTGATGACATCATCCACCATCCGGTTCACCTGGCCGCGGTCGGCGATATCGGCCGCCACCGTCATCGCCCGGACACCATGCTTCTCGCACTCCCGCTTTACTTCCTCGGCCGCGGTGGCTTCTTTGCGGTAATTTATAATGACGTGGCTTCCGGCTTGCGCAAACATTATCGCCGCCGCCCGGCCGATTCCGCGCGAGGCGCCGGTTATCAATGACACCTTATTTTTGAGACTGATCATACGAATTTCTCCCCTGTGATATTTCCTTCAAAATATAAAATACCAATTTAACGCCGACGGGGAGATTTGGCAAGCGGCGTCAGCGGATATCATGAAAAACCGCTTCGGTTCAAATATTCGTTCCTGACCTGAAAAATCTGCCCGGCGTGCTCGATATCGTGGTAGATATCGTACCACAAAACCTGCCAGACGGTTATATCTTTGCCGATATCGCTTGGCTTCGGGGCCGGTTTCTTGAGATCCTCCGGGCCAAGCAGGTCCAGCTTTTCGCGAAGCAGCCGATGCATGGCTTTCAAGTATTTCCGAAGCTCATCGGCGTTTCCCGGAATGACCAGCTCATCCCATTTCTTTTTTCCCGGTCCGAAGAGCATGTCGAAATGGATTTCCTTGCAGGCGCCCAGATGCGCCGCCAGCCAGCCGATGGTTTTGGGGCCGGGCGGGGTTTTATCGGCGGTGTGGAAATCGAGGCACCAATGCCCTTCCCGGTCACGCAGGCCCCAGGAACCGGGGGCGGGTTCCCAGTGAATCATGCTGTCATCGACACCATCCATCGCCCGCTCCAGAAACCGCCAGGCATCGTCCATCTGATAACGAAGCAGTTCTATGAAAGTCATGATGACTCTCCTTAAACATAAGGATATATTTGTATGGAAACTAATATGTCTCTCTCGCCTTATTTGGCGTCAACAGAGACTTTCGATAATCAATAATATATACGCAAACTACCCTAAAAATACAATACTATGAGCAAACCTGCCGAAAAACCCGCATAAAATTGCCGCCCAGAATCTTCCTGATGTCATTTTCGCCATAGCCCCGCCGATTCATCTCGCGGGTTATGTTCGGCATCTGGGAGCAGTCCCGGAGATCGGACGGCGGAATGAATATCCCGTCGAAACCTGACCCAAGACCGACATGATCCGGCCCGACGAGCCGGACAATATAGTCGATATGATCGACGACCGTGGCCGAAGACGGCATATTATCTCCGGCGGCGGCGGACACTTCGGCGATAAACCGGCCAAGAAAAGCGAATCTCCTCTGATATTCTTCCTCATTCATGTCCTCAGAGTAATGCTCGTCGATATCCTTCAATTCCTTCAGGTAGTTTTTGTAAACTGCCGACGCAGCCTCGGCATATTTTTTTGAAAGGATATCACCCCAGAAATTGATACCCATCATGCCGCCGTTTTGGGCCAGTGCCCTGATCTGATCATCATTTAGATTACGGTTATGCGGGCTGATGGAGTAAACATTGGAATGCGAGGCAATTACCGGCTGGGATGAGGTCTCCAGCACATCGAAAAATGAAGCCTTCGAGATATGCGACACATCAATAATCATCCCCAATCGATTCATCGTCCGCACCACCTCACGTCCGAATTCGGACAGCCCGGCCGGTTCGTTCTCGCTGTCGGAACATGACCGGCACCAATCCAGCGATTGGCAGTGAGTCAGAGTCATGTACCTGACTCCCTGATGATGGAAATATTCAAGATTTTCCAGGCTGTTTTCGATAGCCATGCCGTTTTCGATGGCCAACAGGGCGGCGATCCTGCCTGATGCAATTATCTCCTCGGCATCGGAGGCATCGCGACAAACAGCAATGTCACCGGGGTGTTTGGCCATTTCACTTATAAGGCACTTGACCATACTGTCGGCTTTGCCAAACCGTTGTCCTTCAGGCGTGAATATACTTGCACAGCAGGCAAAGGCCTGGAGATTTATACCGCCCGCTTTCAGGCGTGGAATATCGACATGATATGACTCATGCCGTCTGGAGAAATCATAACCCCGCTTCATCTGCAAAACTGTATCGCAATGGAGATCGGCCACTAATGAGGTTTCGTGAATCCTGTCGGGATCGATATTCCTTGTCATATTATTCCAAATATTTTAGTAAAATTCTGCCCAATATAGTATTGCATTACCAAATATCACAGATATATTTTATATTTATATGTATGAACGCAGGAAGCTGAGAAAATCGCCCCGATACACGCCTCCGCGCGGAATTAAATTGGAACGGCGGCGCCGGTTTGAACCGACAATCGCCACCAAGTCAGGTATTAATGTCCGCTCGAAGTATGAGAAAAAATGCGCCGATTTTCTGTTCGAGAATAAGATTGAGTTTCAATATGAGCCATTGATTTTATTGGCCGGAAAGCAGTACCGACCGGACTTCTTTCTTCCGGATCAAAATCTTTTTCTGGAAATCTGCGGATATAATCATATGCCGTTTTACGTTGACCGGGTCGGTTTCAAAAGACAGCTCTATGAAAAACACAATCTCAGGGCTATCTTTATACATTACAACGGAAAAGGCTCTTTGGAAGAGGAGTTGAAAAAGTCGCTGGCGGCATATGGATTCCAATTTCGGCAGTAATAATGCTGTTCTATTTTCCAACACCCTAACCCCGATTTGCCGATTTTCCCTGAATTTATCGTAAAATCCTTCAAATCCGCCCGGCTTTTCCGAAAATCAATGTATAAGTCTATTTCTTTCTTGTAAATAAGAAGAGGGAACGGTGCGTCTGGACAGAATTCTCATCGATGAGCAGCTTGTGACCGATCAGCAGATCGAAGAAGCGCTGGAATATCAGAAGCGATACGGCGGCCGCCTTGAAACGCATCTTTTTCGATTCGGATATGCCGATGAAGCCGCGCTCCTGAAAGCCCTTTCCCGGCAATTCAACTGCCGGAGCGTGAGTCTTGGTTTTCGCCGGATACCGGAAAATATTCCGAACATGATTCCGGCCGAATTTGCCTTTACATATATTATCCTGCCCTTTGACTATGATCCGGTCGGAAACAGGTTGATGCTTGCCTGTGAAAAACCGCCCGATGCCCAACTATCGGAGAAACTCGCGGCCCTGTATCCTGATAAAAATTTTGATTTTTATATAGCTCTCGGCCCGGCTCTGAAGGCAGCCATTATAAACTGCTACAGGAATTCCCTGGCCATACCGACGCCGGGGAAAGACACGCGCATGGCCGAGATATCGGATATGGGCCAGGCCGACCCCATGCCATCAGAAAAACATGATAAACATACTCGATTGCTCATTTGCAATGATAATCATCGCGATATAGCATCTCTCGAACAGTCGATAAAGGAGCACCGGTTCGATTGTACTCAGGCATATTCAATATCCGAATTTGTCGAAAAGCATGAACAGCTCCGCCCGCAAATAATAATATTAATTAAATGCGGTACAGTCCGGGATGTCACCGAGCTGGTCGGGGGTATAATTTCCCGCGGGGTGTCTATCGACCAGACCCCCTCCCTTCTCCTTTCTGAAGAACACCTGATCGACAGCCTGATGCACACGCTTAATATCGGAATTGAAGATGTCGTAGCGCTGGATACCCCTCAGACAATCGTTCTTAAACTTAATCGAATTCGAGCCCGCCTGGAAATCGAGAAGAAACGCCGTTTGAGTGTGATTCAGGATCTGGGGACACACGGCACTCTTGAGGACATGAATGTAATCGATATCATTCAGGCAATGGGGCCGAGCGAGAAAACGGCTCGAATAAGCATCACCGGCAGCGGGAGTCATCTGACCATGTTTCTCGACCGCGGTAATATTATTTACGCCGAGTGCGAGGATAAGACCGGTGCGGAAGCGGTCTATTTGGCTATTCCCTGGGATAAGGGAATATGGAGTGTCGATCCGATCGGACCGGAGGAACTTCCGGAACCGAATAATTTCCAGAGCAATGAATCAATATTGCTCGAAGGCTGCTACCTGCTTGATGAATCAAATCGCGACAGTCAGTTTGAATGTGATTTTTTGCAGTAATACTAAAATTTGACAAAAGTCGAATATTGTCGGGGCCGGGTTCCGAGGTGATTAGACAGCGGTGGGCAATTCGGCATTTCAATACAAATTTGCTATAGAATGTCGCGTTGCCCGAGAATGACAACCAACTTTGAATCCGGTCCTTTTTAATTAATTCGACTTTCGGAAAAACTACTCTCCTATATCGATAAGCTTCGATTTATCCCAGAGATCACCCAGAATGATCGCGGCCTCGCGATCGGCATCAACAAGGAAATCTTCGCCAATGAGGACCAGGTAACCGGCGCTGATCGGGAATATCGAGCTGGGACCGGTTGTGCCGATCGGCCCGAAATGACCCGCGCCGGATCGGATAATAATGGGAATTCCCTTTGACCGCAGGGCTTCTTCAAGCAGGTCGGCATATTGCACCGAAGTCAGGAGAGCCACCGGCACCCAGCCCTCGGCGTTCTCGTCAGGCGACTCGTCCGCAACATCATCGGATTCCTTTTCATTTTCGGGAAGAAGAACATCAACCAGTTGTTCTTCACAATCCGGACAAACCAAAACCTCGGGCAGATATTCGTAGCGGCATTTGGGACAGAATGGCATAATACCTCCTATGTCATTCTGAGGAGTTTATTCAAACACAACAATTTCTCTCAATATACCATATTGGGCGAAAATTATTCAATAAAAGAAAGCCGGAAATATTATCTGATGTCAGTCTATTTTCAAATAATATTTAAGCTTGGGGCCGGTGAAGATGAATCCTTCCCTTTCATAAAATTTGACCGTGCGGATCCAGCGCTCGCCGCTCGGGGCGGTGACATCAATCCGCTTCCAGCCTCTTTCAACAGCATACTCCTTAACGGTATCAAGCAGCCTTCGGCCGACTTCCCGCGAGCGAAATTCCGGACTGACATAGAGCTCGTTGATAATTCCATAATTACCACCGGCATAAATTGCAAAACATTCAGCCAGTGTTATCACACCCGCCGGCTGATCATTCATGTCACAGGCAATAAAAACCGTAAACCGATTCTCATTCTCCCTCCAGGCATCGACTATCTTTTCAATATCGGCCTCAGCGGAGGTCTGTGGCTCATCTCCAAGTTCTTCCAGCAGGCGATTGACATATTCAATCACGAATTCCGCCTTATCAATTCCGGCTCTTATAATTTTTATCATCCTTTATCCATCCTCTGATAATCCAAATATAATTTTATATGGTGTTAAATGCAAGATAGCAGAGGCAACACGACCCTATTTAACGGAGTTTGATATAGATAGGGGGCTGTTGAAGAAACAATAAAATAGCTGCTTAATGCCCCAATTGAGGGGGGGACCGGCTTACGCACGGCCCCCCTTTTTCCCTCCCCCGCTGGCTTCTCAATTATTTCATGAGAAGCGTTGTCCTTAGGTCGATCCAGACAATGGAGGCACGGGATTCTCCCGTTGTCTGCGCATTTTATATAGCGGACGAAAGAGTCGCTGATCTCTTTAGCCTGCTTCAAACCGATCGGAATTACCAATAAAAACGGCAGCCGCTCAGTGTACTAACTTACTCCCACCTGCGACGCATAACTGCTTCCCAAGTAATGTGTTTTTAAATTCGATATTCTTACAAATAGCATCCAGATTTAATTTGCGAAAAAGTCATATCCTTGCTATAATGACATTGAATTTGAGGGATATTATTAAACCGTTAAGAATTATCTGTTTATAATATATAATGAGCATCTTGAACGACCTTGTCCGCCGGGCTCTGGCTGGTGACAAAGAGGCCGAAAATGATATTTTTCGCTTTTTATCAGTAAGATTTCGACTTTTTGTCAGACAGAAGGTTGGTGACGTTGAAGTTGCCGATGATATTGCCCAGAAGGCGTGCATTACGATCCTTGAGAAATACAAAACGGAGAAATTCTCGGTCGGTTTTGAAGCCTGGGCCTATGGCGTATTGAAAATGGGAGTTAAAAACTATTTTCACGGTATGACTGCGGACAGAAAAAAAATTAATGCCATTTTGCCGGATATGGATGATGCGCCTCAAACCGGGGAAATCGAGCCCGCAACTGAAATGGCACTGCATAAATGTCTGGAAAAAGTAATCGCCATTAATAGACGATATGCCAGAGTTCTGAATCTGGCGTATCAGGGATTTAAAGCGGATGAAATCTGCCTGAAGCTGGGAGTCACGAGAAATAACTACTATGTCATACTCAACAGAGCACGCTCCCTGTTATGGGAATGTTTGAAAGGAAGAACGGAATAGCAAATGCTGAAGTGTGTTGATGAAAATATCGGTGCTCTGTTGCATGCCTATGAATTAAAGACGCTCTCGGATGAAGAGACGGAGCGGTTTGAAATTCACTTGCTGCATTGTGAGCATTGTTTTGACAAAGTCAGGGAATTCGAAAAGTACTCTCGTGTCATTCTCGAAAGCAAAGCCCTGAAGACAACTCTTGGAGAAGGCTTCGGATGGGAGGAAAGACCAATGCAGACACCAAATGGGTTCTGGAAAAGGCTATGGCCGGAAGGCGCGTGGCTGTTAAAACCGGGTTTGGTTTATATACTGGTGATAATACTCGCAATACCGGCTTTTTACGGAATAAAAGAATTAGCTGATAAAGATACGGCATTAAGCGAAAAACCACAAATCGGACTGACCCAGGAAATCGACCTCAAGCTGGTACGATCCAATAATGGTTCCAAAGTTTTTTCGATTAGTTCCGGCCGCGAAGGTGTTATCAATTTTGTCTCAATCGGCTCATCTGAAGATAAGGCCTGCCTTGTTACGGTCACCGATGATTCCGGAAATGAATTGGCTCGTTTTGAGAATTTCAATGAATTCGATGATCAGGGAACCGGAAGGCTGGTTATCCCCAACAATCAGATGAAGCCCGGAGACTATTGGTTGGTTATTCGGGATATATCGGCCGACCCGAAATCGGAGCCGACCCGGTACCGGTTTAAAATCATCGAGTAGTCTTTGCGAACTCTTTCCAGAACCATGGCCGAAACCGTTACTTACGGAAATACAAGCACTTACAATATATTTAGGATCATCCCATACAGGCAGAGACGGTCTCGGAGCCGAGACTAAATTATACCTGATCAGATCCAAGAAAATGAAAAAATCGCAATAATTATATGGACTTTTTCGAAATCGGCGAATATATTTAGACGTTAGTATTGGTTTCCAAAACTGCTTTTTAGAGGTTTTGTTCTTTATCAAATTTCATAAAAAAGGGTCATAAGAAACCACGCGCAATGGTGCGCCTTAATGGGTTTATCTCGACGAACGCAGTCCCTGCCGGATGAGGTTTTATGTAGGGATAAACAAAACCGGAGTGTTGAATGAATATCTATGTTGGAAACCTGTCGTTCGATACGACAGAAGATCAGTTACGTCAGGCGTTTGAGAGCTATGGTGAGGTCTCAAGTGTCAACATTATTAAGGACAGATACACCGGGGAGCCGAGAGGGTTTGCCTTCGTAGAGATGTCCGATCGGGACGCGGCCACTGAAGCCATCAATGGCTTGAATGGGCAGGATATGAATGGTCGCACGCTGAGTGTTAATGAAGCGCGGCCTCGCGCCGACCGTGGCGATCGCGGCGGCGGTGGCGGCCGTGGTGGCGGCGGCGGACGTGGCGGCGGTGGCGGTCGTGGCGGCGGCGGCGGTCAGGGTCGTCGTAGCTGGTAAGAAAATTTATTGGTTTGATTGTCCAGTAAGGCAATCTGAAGAATCAAAAAGGGCCGGTCAATACCGGCCTTTTTTTATTTATATGCCTCTCTGGCCAGCTTGATCAATTCCCAGTAAGGCGGCAAATAGCCGTATTCCTGTTTAAATTTATCCGCGAGCACCATAAGCCTTTCCTTCGCCGCCAAATGTTTATTGGAGAACCACTTATTGCGCAGGGCGGCCGAGGCATTCATGCCCTCGGGAACCGGGCCAACCGCATTAAATTGATTTAGAATCATGCTGTACAGTTTAAGAACTCTTCCCGGAGGCAGCACATACCAGTCATAATCAAGTTGCTCACCATTATCGGCGCTTTCAAGCATAATGTCAACGACGGCATTGTCGAGCCGGTCCTTGTACAGCGTTTCGTAATCCCGCCATTCCGCCACCACCCGAAGCTGCGGGTCATACTCGAGATCGGATGGCTCCTCGGTCGTAAAATTCCTGACACCGAAGGCGGACAGCCATGATATGGCACCGGGACTTGAGATATGTGACAGCGCCGCCCAGAGATTGATACCGACATGACGGTAGTCATCAGAAACGACTTCGGAGCAAAATAGTCGTGACGGCTCTTTGGTATCCATGGCGAAATCATAAGAAATATGTTCGCTTACTGCCCTTTGCAGGGCATATTCGGCGGCTTCGTGAGGCAACATCGGGTCAGCGATCATTGAGGGCAAATCCGCACGAAGCCGGAGCACCATCACCCGCAGTTTTGTATCTCGGAGGTAATCATCAATCGTCGCGACAGCCACGCCCTTCTCGATATGCGATTCAATGATGGAGACACCGCCGGTGTTTTCATCGACATAGACCAGCGCAGCATGCGAGAAATTTCCGGGGTAGTTATTTCCGCGCGCTATCAGGGCAGAAGTCGGTGCGCCACCGCGGGAAATCAGGATATCGCCGCTGTGAATTTTGACGCCCAGTATTTCCGCCATAGGAGTTGCCGAAGATTCATCGACACCGGAAACAGTCTGGTGAATCAATTCTTTTGGAGCCTGCATCATCACTTCCTCTACAGCCGTCCGTCCGCCGTAAAGGAGACGATAAAGACAATTGCGTGCCGCCGGCGAATTCATATCCCAGCGGATGGACTGATCCTTCAATAGCCCTCTAAGCTGGCTGAAGCGCCGCATATATTCATTCAGGTTTTCCGGGCAGGCGGCCAGAAGCACCCCCTGTTCGAAAAAGGCATTTTCAAGAGCCGCGAACAGCGGCGCATCCGGTTCGAGTGTATCCGCTCTTAATGGTAAAAGCAGGCTGTCGATGGCGGCGAACCGATCGGATATAAGGGGCGCGAGATCACGGCAATCGGTCTGTCGGGCTTGCTTGAAAGCTGATTCAAGATGCGACCAGTATTCGTCGCGGTTCCAGGCAAAGGGCTCTTTTTCGCCTGCGACGGAAACGGGCCGACTCGAATCAGGAATAAGCAGTACCGCATAGATAATGCATAAAGCGATAACTATTCCGAACGACCATTTTGTCAATCGTGATTTCATCTTTCTGCTTATCCCCTTTCTCTGTCCGAACTTCATCAGGCTGGATAAAACTAAATTTAAACCACATGTGCCGAAAGGGCAAAATAAAACCGACTTAATTGCATATAAAGGCCATTCAGAATCAAAATTTGATATGATATTAAGATCAATTACTGGAATCGATTTATATTGCCAGTGCCCGCTGCAAATGACATATTATTGAGGTTTGAAAACAGTAATATTTGAGATTTAAAAGGAACTTGTTTTGGCTGGATTGGTTTAAGCCGTTGAGCCTGATATGATATTCTTATTTATTGTCATAATTGTTTTATCCCTGATGTACGGATACATCGGGTGGCGGCTGATTATCCCGGCCGCTTTCAGCACTCCGGTAAATGTTCTCCTGTGGGGCATCCTGGTCGTCTCGGTGATACTGCCTTTTATTCCGGTGATGCTGCGTTTTCGAGGAACCGGCGGTTTCTGGGTCGATACACTGGCCTGGGTGGGCTACCTCAGTTTCGGTTTCTTCACTTTGCTTTTTGCCGTCCTGGTCACGAAAGATCTGATACTTCTTCTTGGGACGGGCCTCCAGAAAGGGATATTTCTGGTCCGCCATATTTTTGATTCCGGCCCGGCGGCCACCGAGACTGCCGACCCAGCCCGTCGGCAATTATTGACCAATTCCATAAATGCCGGGCTGCTTGTCTTCACCGGCGCCCTGACCGGTTACGGCATGTTTGAGGCTCTGCGCAAACCGGAGATTGTCGAGCTTGATATCCCCATCAGGAACCTCCCGGAAGAATTCCGCGGCTTTCGAATAGTGCAGATAACCGACATTCATGTCAGTAATACAATCAAACGCAAATTCGTCCAGGCGGTGGTCGATCAGGTGAATGAACTGAAACCGGATCTGATTTCCCTGACCGGCGACTTGGTTGACGGCTCGGTGGATCAGCTTCGCGAAGATGTGGCGCCGTTGGCCAAGTTGGGGGCTCCTTATGGGTTGTATTTTATTACCGGGAATCATGAATATTATTCCGGGGTGGAGCAATGGGTCGATGAAACCGCCCGGCTTGGATTCAAGGTTCTTTTAAACGAGCATGATGTTATCGATCGTGGCGGCGCACGGATGCTGCTGGCCGGTGTCACCGACTTAAGCGGCGGCCAGTTCAGCAAAGCTCACATTTCGGACCCGCACAAAGCCATCGCCGACGCTCCTGACTGTGATGTAAAAGTCCTGCTGGCGCATCAGCCCAAGAGTATCTTCGAGGCGGCCAAAACCGGTTATGATTATGTAATTTCGGGGCATACGCACGGCGGCCAGTATTTTCCATATCACTTTCTGGCGGCCCTGGCTCAACCTTACATATCTGGCCTGCATCGTTATGAAAACACGCAGATTTATGTCAGCCGGGGAACCGGCTACTGGGGACCGCAGATTCGTATCGGCGCCCGCTCCGAAATTACCGTGCACCGGTTGATTCCCGCCTGAGAAAGATAAAATACAATCAAATAACATTGCCTATTCCGTCGTAGTTCTGTCCAATAATGGCCAATTTCTCTTGACGAGACACATTGATAAGATAATATTTCATCTGATTAGCAGAGGGGCATTTTCGCTGGTAATTCAGAATAATATTATTATATATCCACATATATCAAAGGAGTAACCAGATGGGGATGATGAAGGAATTCAAGGACTTCGCCGTCAAGGGCAATGTTGTCGATATGGCGGTGGGCATTATTATCGGCGCGGCCTTTGGCACCATTGTCAAATCGCTCGTATCCGATATTATTATGCCCCCGATCGGCCTTTTGTTGGGCAATGTCGATTTTTCAAACCTCTTTATCGTGCTTAAACATGGCGCCGAGGTGGTCCAGTATGCGACACTTGCCGATGCCCAAGCCGGCGGCGCCGTAACGCTGAATTATGGGATGTTCATTAACACCGTTATCAGCTTCTTGATTGTGGCTTTTGCAATCTTTTTCCTTGTGAAGAACATCAACCGCATGAAGCGGCAGCAGGAAGAAGCGCCCCCGCCTTCGCCGTCGACCAAGGAATGTCCGCACTGTTTTTCGACAATTCATGTCAAAGCTGTCCGATGCCCCAATTGCACCTCGACTCTCGGCTCATAAAGTAAGTGCGGGAAATTATAAGGCAGGATCATGAAGATCCTGCCTTTTTTTATATTAAAAGTAAACGGCGACTCCCAGTTTTATTCTTGAGGCGTCGAAATGGACACCATCGTCGAAAGCCGTAACCTCAGAGATCACGTAATTATCGGCGGTGTAATAATCCAGATCAAAAATATACCACTGATTTTGGAAGGTAAAACCATACTCCAGAAGCATGCTGAAATTCCGGGCCAGGAACCACTCCATTCCGACCGAACCCTCGACCCCAAGGCCGACCAGCGTATTGCTCTTGCATTCATATCCTGTCAACCAGTCATCGGGGTATGCGTCGTAATAAGCGATGGCAATATCGGAACTGGCTTCCTCGACACTCAATCTCGGCCCGAGCCCCCAGAAAAAATTCACACTGCCATGGGAGCGCGGAGTAAACATGTATTGCATGGACATGTTGACACCGGACAAATCAAAACTATGATTCCTGTTAAAAGAAAAGGCCAGGCCATCGGATATATACAATTTTTCCGGCGAATAATCTTGAGCTTGTTCCATAAATCCCAGATTGAATCGCACTCCGCTGTAGTCGGAATACTGCCGCATCATGGAAAACCTGATACCGTCAAACTCGTCATTATCATCATCGATTTTTTCATCAAAGGCAACCTGGAAGGCCCACAAATCCTTGGGATTATTAACGTGCCGTCTTTCACGCCCGCGAATATTGACTGCAAATGACACCTGATATACTAATGTCATAAGCATTGCCAGAATCAGGATTCTAAGAATTTTAGTGTGATTAAAGTAACGCATGGTAATTTTCCTCTTTTTAAACACCCGGTTAATGTTCGTCTTATCTAAAACAGAATTATGGCAAACCGTATGCCAATTGTGCAATCCGCTGATTAGTAATAGTTTGCATGGAAGCTGTCGAATTATTGCGATTTGGGCGCACAAAAAAAGTTCATGATTTAGGTCTGTTTGATGAGAAATTGGAATGCCCGAAAATCAAAAAAGAAGAAAACATTCAATTCCGGCAGCTGAAACAATTAATAATTAAGCAGGTATATAATATTAATGCTGGATAAACCTTGATTTAGATAATGATAATTATTCAAGATTGAAGAGGTTAATAAATGAGTGAAGCCGCTTTGATTTTTTCAACCTATGCCGAGTCGGCCGACCAGTTGTATGATGTCCGGCGCATGGCCGAAAGCATCCGGACATTTGGCGGGAAATTCGGAAATTCGCCGATCTGGGCCTATCTCCCTCAGGATGTTACTTCAGATGACGCGGAGTTGGTGAAAGACTTGCAGTCGCTGGAGGTCGTGTTGAGTACCTGTATACTGCTCCCCATTAATTGACAAGGATTGTTAAGAGAGTATCTTGTGGCTGATTTCACAAAGGAGATCAGTCATGAAGCGACGGCAATGGGATT